>DASYBA010000054.1:0-6667 GCA_036501005.1 Candidatus Xenobia bacterium
CCGCCGGGTGCGGTTTAGTTGCAAAAAGTTAACAAGTTCGTAACAACTGCTCCCCCGCTGGCGCAGGATTCATGCTCCAAAATGGGTAAAAAGGTTACCAGCCAACGCTCCACAAGCCGATGAGCGGCGGCGCATCCCACCCCATCAGAAAGGAGTGCTCTTGCAAAGCGACCTGGCGGATCCCGGGGCAGTAACAGCCCTCCATCTGATCTCTCCCGGCAAACCCGCCTAAAATACTCAGCCCTCCATCCCCCCATCGTACTCCGGGTAGGCTTGGCCGCCTTGGAACCGTGCGTAGCTTGACGCGCGGCACCACGGCTGGCCGACCTCGTCGACGGCCACACGGGGCCGATCCCAGCCGTTCAGCGCGGTTGATCGGATTGCCCACTTGACGCGCCGCTTTACCCCGGATAGAATAAGGCCGTTCTAGAAGAAAACGCTCCGAGCCGCACCAGCACGATATTTCTTCAAGGCTGGCGCACCCAATGGCGACTTGACTATTGCCGGAGTGCTTCCTATAATAGTAACGGTTTCAGAATTCCAATTTGTCCAGATGGAGGGCGTCCGAATTGTTGAAACTCCAGAATAGTCATCTGTCTGCTCTTGCCCAGGAGAGCGACGAGGAAATCGTCAAGCTCTCGAAGAGCGGCGATGAGTTCGCGACGGAGTACCTGATCAATAAGTACAAGAACTTTGTCCGGGTGAAGGCAAAGTCGTACTTTCTGGTGGGGGCTGATCGTGAGGACATCATCCAGGAAGGGATGATCGGGCTGTACAAGGCGATTCGCGACTTCCGAGCCGACAAGTTGTCGTCGTTCCGAGCGTTCGCCGAACTGTGCATCACCCGCCAGATCATCACTGCCATCAAGACCGCCACCCGCCAGAAGCACATCCCGCTCAACTCGTATATCTCCCTCAACAAGCCGATCTACGACGAAGACTCCGATCGGACCATGCTCGACATCCTGTCCGGAACCAAGATCACCGACCCAGAAGAGGTCTTCATCAGCCACGAGCTGTCCGATGACCTGCGGGAGAAGATCCAGGAGAACCTCAGCGAGCTGGAATCCCAGGTGCTGCTGTCCTACCTGGAAGGCAAGTCCTACCAGGAGATGGCCCGTGAGCTCAACCGCCACGTGAAGTCCATCGACAACGCCCTGCAGCGGGTCAAGCGCAAGATCGAAAAGACCCTCGGCGAAGAGCACTACTAGACATTGCTCTTAGGTCAAGGGGTATCGAAGCCCTCGCTGGAAAATAAGCCTCGCTCAAAGCGAGGCTTTTTTTATGACGATAACGCACAACCAGGTCGACATCGGCGACATGAAACTACACCTTGCCAGCGCCGGCCAAGGTCCGCCCATCCTCTTTCTACACGGCTTTCCGGAGTTCTGGAAAGCGTCGCAGAGACAACTGGAGGGCCTCTCCGACCGCTTCAAAGTGATGGCGGTGGACCTGCCCGGGTACAACGAATCCGACAAGCCGGCCGGGCTGGAGCCCTATCGACTGCCGAACCTGGCTGACGTGATACGGCGCCTCGTCGGCGCCCTGGGGGCTCAACCGGTCACCCTGGTGGGTCACGATTGGGGCGGCGCGGTGGCCTGGACCGTGGCGGCCCTGTTCCCGACGCTCCTGGAACGGCTCGTCATCATCAACATGCCGCACCCCATCCTGTTTCGCCGGCAGTTGATGGTGAACCCCGCCCAGCAGCAGGCCAGCGCCTACATGTCTGCCCTGGTCCAGCCCAACGCCGAAGCCATGCTGTCGGCCGACAACTTCAAGCTGCTGGGGGCGAACATTTTCCCTGCCCTCAAGCCGGATGAGATCGAGGCCTATCGAGCATCCTGGGCGGTGCCGGGGGCACTGACGGGGGCACTGGCCTACTATCGGGCGGTCGGGGGCAGCCGGGACGCGGCCTTCGAGGCCCAGATGATGCAGCCGATACGAGTGCCGACGCTAGTCATCTGGGGGGAACGGGACCGTGCGCTCCTGCCGGCGAACCTGGAAGGTCTGCCTGACCTGGTGCCCGGCGTGGAGATTCACCGTCTGGCGGAGGCCACCCACTGGGTGATGCACGAACAGCCGGACGTGGTCAACCGATTGATAAAAGAATTCATGACGAAGGAGCGTGTGGTATGAAGAAACTTTTGATGACGTTCATGGCCCTGTTGACCCTGTCGGTTTGTGGCCAGGACGCTCTGGCCCCCGATGTCGCCCTGCCCGGAACCGACGGCAAGACCCACACCATGCGGGAGAATATCGGCAAGTCGTGGACGGTGGTGGCATGGTACCCCAAGGCGTTCACCTCGGGTTGAAAATGCGAAAATGACAGCCTCCGTGATGAGGCCAAAGCGTTATCGAAATACCAGGTGGTCATCTTCGCCGCCAGTACCGACACCGCCGAGACCAACGCCAAGTTTGCCAAAGAGGGCAGCTATCCGTGGGTGATCCTGTCGGATCCCGACAAGAAGCTGGCGAACGCCCTGGGCGTCGTCGGGCCGATGGGATTTGCGCACCGTTGGACGTACTTCGTCGACGAACAGGGGCATATCGCCAAAGTCGACAAGGACGTCAAGCCGACCGACTACGGCAAGACGCTGGCCCGCCAGTTGGCTGAACTGCACGTCCCGGAAGCCGCTAAACCTCACTGACCCGCACTTCAAACGTTTGTAACACAACCTTTACCTGGCAGTCCGCCGGTCGCTCATCTCTGGTCACCTCGAGATGGTAAGCTGCCGGCGGAGGTGTTACAATGTGGAAGCGATGCAAGCGAATCTCAACCCTGACCTTGGACTGGGCCCCTGGCCCGAAGAGCTCTGGCCCGACCTCACCCATGTCGTGACCGAAGACGACACGCCTGTGGAGAGCTGGTATCAGGAGCGGCAGATGAGCCTGTTGGGGGCTACCCTCAACATCTCGTGGCAAGGCCCGGGGGACGGGCGGCCTTTTCTGGCCGGCACCGACATCGGGGTCTTTGGCCCCGATCTCAAGCCCATCGTACCCGATCTGGTGTTGGGGCTGGACGTCCAGGCTCCTCAACTCACGGCTAGCCACAAAAAGAAGGGCGACCGCTCGTGGTTCACGTTTCGCTACGGACCGCCCCTTTTGGGGGCGGAAATCGTCTCCACAGCTCAAGAAGGGACGAAGCTGTCGGAGTATGCTGCGCTCGGCGTGCGCTATGTCGTCATCTGGGATCCTCTTCAATATCTCAGCCGGCGTCGTTTACGCATCTATCGTCTCGAGGGCCAGACCTATCGACTCCTTAAGAGCCGCTTCATTCCTGAGATGCGTCTCGGGCTGAAGATGTGGCGTGGGACTTACATGGGCATCCAGGAACTCTGGTTGCGTTGGTGCGATGAGAACGGCAACCTTCTGGCGAGCCCCGAAGAAGCCGCCCAGGATGTGAGGTCGGAGCGAGCCCTTGCGGAGGCTGAGCGGGCGCGAGCCGACACGGAACGGGCCCGGGCCGAACGTCTCGCCGAACGTTTGCGGGCACTGGGCCTGGACGACACCTGACCGAAAATGAAGACGGGCGGGCCCGCGTGTGCGGACCGCCCATCGAGTTGGATGAGGGTTGCGTTGGGGAAATCTAATTGCCCTGCGTCTGCGGGCGGTAGGCCCACACCTGGCCGGTCGTCTTGGTGGTACTGGTGCTGCCGTCGGGGTTCGTCGTCTTGCCATTGCCGAAGGTGAGCTGGGTCTGCTGGACCGGGCCGCCCTCCACGTTCTGCTCCAGCACGGTAATATTGCCCTTGCCATCATTCGATTGAACGATGGCCGTGTGATGGGGCCGGCTCTGCTCGCTCCAGCTCCCATCGCTGTTGGTGACTTTCGAATCGTAGTTGCGGAACTGCAGCACGTCGCCCGGCTGGGACTGATTGAGGGGCACCTGGGTGCCCCACTTGTAATCGGCGTTGGGGGTCACCCTGCCATAGTTCGGAGCACTCTTGTCACCCGCCGCCTTGAGCGCGTTGTCGGCCAACGTATAGCACTCGCCGTTGCCGTCCTGGGTGCCCATCTTGTCCTGCGCATATTGCAACACGGCGTTGCTGTTCGACGTGCTGGCGCCGGTGCTGGTATCCAACGGGGCGGCCGCGACGTCAGCATAGGCGTTGCCCAACGTGGCGTTGGCCGTGGTGGCGGAAAACCCGTTGCTGGTATCGGTTCTGCCGGCCGTCGGAGCGGTGGCGCCCGTTGGCTGATAGGGGTTGGTCCCATACACCTGGGATACGCTCGAACCCGTCGCCGTGATAGCCATCTTGTGGTCGCCTCCTTCATCCCTTTCGCATCTCCAGTGTATCAGGTGCGAAGGGTGAGAAATGGCTTGATGGTCACCGCCCCGATGGACTCGAGGTTAACACTTTTGCCATAGTCCCGGTGCGGGTTCAGGTCACTCAGAACCGCCCGCGGGCGGCTCGCCCAGGGCTGGTTTACATGCCGTTAACATCCTGGGACGTCCCAGAGGATGATCTGGCGGTCACGCGAACCGCTGGCCAGGTGGCTGCCATCCGGAGAGAAGGCGAGGGAGGTCACGCCCAGCACGTGGCCCTTGAGCTTGTGCAGTTTGTCGCCCACCCACAGGTAGACCAGCCGGTCATGGCCGCCGGCCGCCCACCGGCCAGGACGGTGCGCCACGCACCACAGCTCCGTGTCGGTTTTCAAAGGCGCGCTCTCGCGGCGCCAGACCGTGCCGTCCAGGGAGGTGGAGCAGTCCTCGGCCACGCCCGTGACCGGGGCCCCGTGTCGATACAAGGGTTTGATGCGCCCCTCCCGACCGTGCATCACGTGCCCGTCGAGGCAGCCCCAATCGACATTCTGGTATCCGCTGGGCACAAAACAGGAGGCCAAGGGCAGCGTCTCGCGCAGACGGGGCTTGCCCACTTTCCAGGTCCAGATCCAGAGGGTGCCGTCATCTTGGAGAATCAACAGGTCATCGGGTCGGGCGAAGGCCAGGTCGGCCACCGGACCTTCCATGGTCACCGTCTTCAGCACCTCGCCCAGCAGGTCCCAGACGTGGATGGTCCCACTCGCATCGGCCGAGGCACCGCCTGCAGGCGAGACCGCCACCTTTCGCACCGCAGCCCGATGCAGGGCCAGCCGCCGTGAGTTGGGGCCCGACCAGAAGTGCAGGCTGCCGTCGACGCCTCCGGAGATGAGGCCAAGAGAAGAGAACGCCAGCGTACGCACCTCGCTGCCGTGCCCATCCAGGCGTTGGCCTCCCGACAGGGCCTGGCGGGTATAGGGCTGCGGCGCCGAGGTGTAGGCTGACTTCCCACCGGTCCGGGCGACGACGGGCTCGCCGCGCAGCGTCTGCAGCACCTGGGCGGGCAGCCAACGCCGTTCGGGGACGGGATTGAGGAGCCCTCGCACGATCAAGTCGAACGGGGCGGGCAGGTCCGCCGGGGGCGTGATGCTGCCGCGAATCAACTCCCACACCCAGCCGCTGCCGAGATGTGGAAAGCGATCCCGCATGGCGGCCAACACGAGAAGCCCCAGGGCCCAGGCGTCCACCTCGGGCCGGGCGTCTCTCCGCCACAGCTCCGGCGCGACCCAATAGGGATCGGTGTCGGCCAGCAGCTCGTCTATCGAAAGGTCGGGCACGAGCGTGTCTCGATCCGATAGAAACCACTGGCCGTCGACCTGGACGACGTTGCTGGGCGACAACTTGAGGTACAGGATTTTGCGCTGGTGGAGCGCATCCAGGGCGGTGGCCACGGCGGTCGCCAGCTCGATGGGCCTGTCGATGGTCCCCAGGGGCTGGCCGTAGGCGGTGACCAGGAAAGTGTGGCCGGTGGCCGTGCCCGCCGATGCCCGGCCCACTTCGAGCCAGGGCAGGACGGCAGGAATCTCCTGCCGCCCCACGCTTTCAAAGGCTTCGAGCATGCGCTCGCGGGCCGGATCGTCGGGGCTGAAGAGCCGCACGCAGTGCACTTTCTGCGTGGAGAGTTGCAGCGCCCGATAGACCCGGCCGAAGCGACGGCTGCCCAGGAACTCCACCAACCGGTAGCGTTGGTTGAGGACCGCGTTCAGATACGGATCGGCACTCACGCCTCCGATTATAGCATGGCCTTCAATCCATGCTTGACGAAGGTACCTGCCCGCAGCTCCCGGAAGGCCAAGGCCAGCTCATCATGCGTGTTCATCACGATGGGGCCCGACCAGGCCACGGGTTCTCGGAGCGGCTTGCCAGAGACCAGGAGGAAGCGCATCGGCTTCTGGCCGGCTTCGATTTCGACGCCTTGCCCGTCCTTGGAGAACAGGATCAGCGTGCCGGCCTTCTCCCCTTCGAACACATAGGCAAATGCCGTGTGCTCGCCGGCGATGGCGTGTCGGAACGTGCCGCCAGCCGGAATCGATACGTCGAGGTAGGAAGGCTCGATGGCGATGTCTCGCGCCGGGCCCTTCTGCCCCTGGTACTCGCCGCAAATGATGCGCACTTCGGCGCCGTCGTCGGTCTTGACGACAGGCATATCGGACTTCTTGATGTCCTGGTAGCGGGGCTCAGACTGGGACCTCGGCCGATTTTTCAGGCATCGGGCTGAAGTGGCGTCCTAGCTTGATTTTTCCAAAGCGGGGTCTTCCTCAGGCGATCCGAGCCAGCATCTGGCCATGCTAGACATGAACGTTTGAACACGCCGAGGAGACCCGGTCCGCTCGTCTAAATGCAAAC
>DASYBA010000055.1:0-9367 GCA_036501005.1 Candidatus Xenobia bacterium
GGCCCAGGCGACCGCCATGCAAGCCAGAAACACGAGAGTGGAGTTTCGCATGGTTCCTCAAATAGAAGAGCCCCCGCTCAACGCGGGGGCTCCGCCGGTTCAACTACTTCTTGCCGATGAAGTCGTGCTTGACGAAGGAGAGGATCTGGAGAACCTGCTCCTTGGTCACCTTGGTGCCCTTGAAGCCGGCCATGCCGCTGGTGGCGGGGGCTGTCTTCCAGTGCTTGGCGCCCAGCCACACGGTGGTGGCGATATGGGCGTCGTCGCTGCCGTACTTGAACTTGTCGGTGTGGTAGTTGCGCGGCTTCGGGTCTAGCATCATGCCGGCCGGGCCGTTGCCTTCGCCGTTGGGGCCGTGGCAGGAAGCGCAGTTCTTGGCGAACAGGGCCTTGCCAGCCGCAATGTCGGCCGCATCGGTCGGAATCGAGATCTTGCCGGAGAGAACCTTGTCGGGAGGCGCGTCGTCGCCCATGCCTTTGGCAATCGCCGCGGCGGTCGCGCCGCCGGCTGCGGGCTTGGCGGCGGGTTTTTTGGCCGCGGGAGCGGCGAACGTCATCTGCGCGGTCAGACCCGCGACCACCAGACCGAGGAGGACAGTCCTGTTAAGCTTCATGTGTTCATCCTTTAAACCGAAGTGGGGCGAGTAGCGTGCTCCTAGCTTGTGAAAAATTTCACTTGACGCCACCCGCAAAAGACTCTTGAAGAGCATTCCAAAGTTCCCGTCACTCCATCTCACTCCTGCTGCCGCAGCAACGCATAGGCGTGGCCCTCCGCAAAGTAACGAGCGAAGTCTTCGAAGGCCATGCTCTCCACCCTCGGACCTTCCGTCCGGCGGGGTGGCCCCGCCATCGGTCCACCCAGTTCCGTGCCGGGTTCGTCGTCGTCGGCCGCGGCCGGATTGTAGAAATAGACGCGGCCCGCTTCTCCGTCCAGGCGGGTCAAGACGACCTGGTGGCGGGATACCCGCGCGCCTTCCTGAACCTCTTCCCAGGGCAGCTCCAAGGGAATTTCTCCCTGGTTGGCCATGAGCCGGTCGACCACCTTGCGAAGATCGGAGGAAACCGTCAGCCGATCGGCCCCGGTGCCCTCGTAGAGACGCCGCGTCTCTTCAATCAAGTCACCGGGTCTCAATCGGTATTGCGCAGCGACACGGTCTTGCTGAAGTTCTGGAATTCAGGAGAGCGAGCCCCCGTGTTGCCCTGCCGCACGAGCTGGATGAAGAGGGTGATGGGACTGTTGATGATGGGCAGGGGCGGACAACACGGCCCGGCCCCGTTTGTCTTGACGACGTTGCTGACCGCCACCACGAAATAGCTGACGTTGTTGGCCAGAATGGTGGGCGACGCGGGGGGGCTGCTGACCATGCCGACCAGCGTCGCGTCGGAGAGCTTGGTCGGCGCATCGGCGAAGCAGCACACCGAGCCGCACGGAAAACGGACTCCGGAGCGGGATTGGAAGGTGATGAGATTGCCCAGTTGGACGGAGACGCCGCCGGCCATCTGCATGGTGCTGCCGGTGAGAGGGAAGGGAGCCTTCGGGACAGGGTTCCAGGCGTACACCTGGACGAAAGGCTGCCACTCCGTATTGCCATTGGTATCTTCGTAGTTGACCCGCTGAATGGCCAGGACGACGGGCGTCGACTGGGGTGGGGCCGTCGGCGGGGGACAGCCCGGGGCGACGGTCTTGGGAATGAGGGCGGAGAACTCGCTGTCGTTGAGGGACACGCCCCCGGGGGAAGACCGCTGCAGGTCGTCGGCAATCCGCCCCAGCGCCAGCATGGCCTGTTGCTGCATCTCGGCCCTGACCTGCCCCTTCGTCGAGGCCCTCAGCGTGGGCACCAGGTACGCCACCATGAGGGTAAACACCACCGCGGACAGGGCCATGGCAACAATGAGCTCCAGCAAACTGTTGCCCTGGCGGTCCATGTCGAGATGATAACAAACGCTGGCGGCTTGCGTCAATGCTGGGTCAGACCTGAGAGGTGGCGGGCGCCTTCGCCGGTCAACGAGCGGAGGAACGCCTCCAGCTCCCGCAGCTCGGTCTTTGTCAGGTGCAAGGGCCGCAGCTTGGGGTCCGGAGAAGCTGCGTAGGCGTGCAGCAAAAGGACGTCGCGCAACGTCCCGATACTCCCGTTGTGCAGATAAGGACCGTCCAAAGCCACGTTATACAGGGTGGGGGTGCGGAAGGCGCCCCGGTCCTTCATGCGGTGCGAGATGAGGAAACGGCCCATGTCGCCGTCCCACACCCCCAGGTTATGGTAGTGGAAGTCGGTAAAGAGCGGGGCGACGGGCGACCAGTAATGGCAGACGATGCAGCGGCCCCGGCCCTTGAACAGAGACCAGCCGCGGCGAGCCCTCGCGGAGAGGGCATTGGCTTGTCCCGCCATGTAGCGATCGAACGGCGAGTCGAAGGAGACCAACGTCCGCTCGAAGCAGGCCAGCGCCTGCATGATGCGCGGCTCGGTGGGCGGACCGCCAAAGGCCGCCAAAAAAGCGGTTCGATAGCCGGCGTCGGCCCGCACCCGCCGCACGAGTTCTCGCGCCGAGGGCATGGCCATCTCGTCCTTGTTGTAGATGGGGATGCGAGCCTGCGCCTCCAGGGACGGCGCCCGCCCGTCCCACATCAGCCCCGGCAGGAACATGGCGTTGTAGAGAGAGGGGGCGCGCCGCAACAGCGGTCCATCGTGACGGCGTAGACGAAGCTTGCCCTGGCTCAAGGCCCGGCGGGGATCGTGGCACGACACGCAGCTTATCTTGCCCGGCCCGGACAGCCGCCGGTCGGTGAACAGACGTCGGCCCAGGGCCACCTTCTCTGGCGTCACCGGGTTGGTGGGCGGAACAGACCCTTGCCAGATCCTGGCTGACACGCCCGGCGGAGTCCAGGCCGCGGCCTGTCCGGCCAGCAGGGCCAACAGGACCAGCCAGCACCGGTTCAACGCCATCTCCAGCAGGCCAGCGCCAGAGCCAGCGCGGTGAGCCCGCTGCACAGCATGCCCGCCGTCAATCCGACCGGCCAGTAGCGCCAGGAAACCTGGTGCGTTCCGGCCCCGATCGGGATCGCCATGAAGGTGTGAAAAGCCCGCAGTACGGGCACATCGCGGCCGTCGACGGTAGCGCGCCAGCCCGGGTCGTACACCTCGCTGGTGCAGACGAAGCCCGCGCCGGCGGCCTCCACGCGGAGGTCGGTGTGGTCGAAGTCGTACCGCACGTCGGCCACATGGCCGGGGGCCGACCCACCCGTGACCCCTGGAGGGCTGGCCAGCAGTACAGTGGCACGGGGGTCTACCTCACCGGATTGAACCCGGGCCAGGGCGTGCTCGCCGTCGTCGACCTCGAAGCGGGGCGCAAACCAGAAGCGGTCCAGGCTGCGCGGATCTGTGTTGACCTGAATGGGCTGCCCCTCCGGCGCCGACAGCCAGGCCCGGGCATTGGCCAGCTCCAAAAGCCGCGACGGAACGTGGGTCATGATAAACAGGTAGTTCCGCACGCTGAGATTTTCTTCCGTCTCGCGACCCGCTTCGGGAAACCGCCCGCCTTCGTTGAAAAAGAGGAACTGGACGTAGCGGAGCGGGACCATGGGGTTGGCGCCCTGGATGCTCTGCAGCCGATAGGTGAGCAGATCGGACACCATGCTGCCGCGGATGCGCGGGCTGGTGCCAAACACCAGGCGGAACAGTCCCGGCACCTTGTGGGCCGCCGCCAGGACTGGAATGTCGGGCGTCAGAGAGCTGGGAGGGGAGGTGCGGGTGTAGCCCTGGCAGTTGATGAGGAGATCCAGGCTGGCGCCGGCCAGCACCAGGAAGACGCCGGCCGAGCGCGGGAACACGCTCAGGCCGACCATGAGGAGGGCCACTCCGGCCATGGCGGCCAGAGGTCCGGCGACGTCCCGGCCCGGCGCCATCCACAACAGTCCCCAGGCGCCGACGCTGGCCACGACTGCCAGGCCGCGCCCGCGACCCTCGAGCAGCGTCTGCAGGCCGAGCCCGGCCAGGAGCGAGAAGCCCAGGTCGGCAAACAACCCGAAGCGAGATGGGGCCCGAAAGTAGCTGAAGCCCGGCAATACCTGGTAGAGCAGGCGGTGCAATCCGCCGACATAGCCCAGGGCGATCCAGACCGCGAGCACGATGCCGCCTGCCAGGACCCCGGCCAGGCGACGCCGCGACGCCAGCCCGACCACGCTGAGCACCAGCACGGCCAGTCCCGGATAGAGGCACATCTCGCCCAGCGACCAGTCGCCGTGGTACGGATCCTGGCGGGTGTTGGTGACCGCCTCCAAGGCCCGGTACCCCGGCCCGTCCTCCTCGTCCGCACGGATGGTGTCGGGCCCCCCCTGCGAGAAGGGCGACACCAGCGTCCACAGCATGCGGGGCGTCAGATTGTAGCTGGAACAGAAGGCGTAGCTCATGCCGCCGTGCCGTGGACACTGCCGGGCCGCGTAGGTGGCGGGAAACAGCTGGGGGGCGGCCAGCAAGGCCCCGCCGGCGAACACCAGCACGACCAGGACGGCTCTGCGCCAGTTTCGATGCACGGCCGTCCACAAGACCGTCATCACGACCGTCAGCAATCCGGAGAAATACACGAACTGGGGAGAGCCCGCGCAACTCTGCAGCGCCACCAGGAGGGCGGCCGCGGCGAACCAGCGGGGGTTGGCACTCTGCAGAAACCTCAGGACGCACAACAGCAGCCAGGGCAGCCAGGTCACCACCCCCACGACCGGTGTCTCGTCCAGGTGGCAGACCATGAACGAGCCCAGCGAGAAGGACGCGCCCGCCACCGCCGCCGGGAGCGATGGGAGGCCGAGGGCGCGAGCGAGGCAGTACAGCCCGAGCCCGATCAGCCACGCGTGGAGGAGCGAGTAGGTCGAATACGCCGGCCCCAGCGCCAGGCAGTAAAAGGGCCAGGAGAGCGGGTACAGCATGCCCTTCTGGATGTCACCGAGGGTCGACATGCCCGAGAACTCCCAGGGCGACCACCAGATGAGCCGGTGGTGCTCGCCCATCCAGCCCAGCGTCTGGCGCCACACGTGGTTGTCGCGAATGTCGCCGTAGTAGAGAAAGCGGCCACCGAACACCAGGGGGGAGTACGCCAGGGCCAGCAGCACGGCCAGCCCCACGGCAAAGAGAACTCCGGGGCGCCTCATCGGTGGGTCTGTTCGCACCGCCCCGGGGCGTTCCTTTGCATGATGGTCTTTCTCGCGTGCCTGCTGGTGTCATGCTCCCCACCGCCGCGTCCCCAGGCCGCCCCCGCCCCCACACCCACGCCAGCGCTCCCCACCTTCCAGGACGTCACCGCCCGGGCGGGCCTGCGATTCCGACACTACACCGGAGGCTTCGGCAAGAACTACATGCCGGAAATCATGGGGTCGGGGTGCGCGTGGATCGACTACGACAATAGTGGCCGGCAGAGCCTGCTGCTGCTCAACGGCACCGACTTCGCCGGCCACCGGCACGGTGGCCACCACCCGGTGCTCTATCGAAACAACGGCAACGGCACCTTTGCAGACGTGAGCCGAGAGACCGGCCTGGACCGCCTCGACGTGTACGGCATGGGCGCGGCGGTAGGCGACTACGACAACGACGGGTGGGCCGACGTGGTGCTGACCACCCTGCATGGCAACGTGCTCCTCCACAATCGACACGGCCAGTTCGAAGACGTCACCCGGACCGCCGGCATCGACGGCCTGGAAGGCCCGGCGCCGTGGAGCACCAGCGTCGCCTTTATCGATTACGACAACGATGGAAAGCTAGACATCTTCGTCTGCTATTATGTTCGATGGACGCCCAACCACGACTTCTACCACCCGGTGCAACTGGTCGGGCACACGTTCAACATTCCGCAGTCGTACCCCGGCCAGACCTGCCGGCTCTTCCGCAACCTGGGGGGAGGCCACTTCCAGGACGTGACCCGCGACAGCGGCATCGAGAAGGTGGGCAAGGCCCTGGGAGTAGCTGTGGTCATGCGGCCCGACGGCTGGCCCGATCTATTCGTCGCGAACGATTCTGCGCCGAACTTCTACTTCGTCAACCAGAAGGACGGCACGTTCCACGAAGACGCGCAGCGCATGAACCTGGCGACGGCCGAGGACGGACTGGCTCGAGACGGCATGGGCACCGACGCGGCCGACCTGTCGGGGGACGGCCGGCTGGCCGTCGTGGCCGCCAACCTCCCTTCCCAGACCCTGAGCCTGTGGACTCAAGCTGCCCCGGGCCGCTATCTGGAGACCGGTGCGCGAGCCGGACTCAGCCAGCCGAGCCGCCTGTTCTCCGGCTTCGGCGCGTTTTTCTTCGACTACGACCTGGATGGGCGTCCCGACCTCCTGGTCGCCTGTGGCAACCTGGAACCCGCCGTCCACGCCTTCGATCCGCACGTGACCTATGCCGAGCGGCCCTTGCTCTTTCACGCCACCGACGGCGTGCGCTTCGACGAGGTCGGCCAGCAGAGCGGCCTGGGCGAGCCTTTGGTCGCCCGGGGGGCGGCCTGGGCCGACTACGACGGCGATGGCTGGCCGGATTTCGTCGTCAATCAGAACGACGGCGGGGTCCGGCTGTATCGCAACCTCGGCCGGCCGAGCGGGCACCGGGTCGAGCTTCGGCTCGAGGGGCGGACGTGCAACCGGAGCGGCATCGGGGCCCAGGTCTACCTGCGAGTCGGTAGCCGCTGGCAGCACCAGTGGGTCAAGAGCGGGTCGTCATACTGCTCGCAGTCGCAACTGCCCCTGCTCTTCGGGTTGGGGCCAGCCCGCCAGGCCGACGAGGTCCAGGTGCAGTGGCCCGGTGCGGCCCCGCGGGACAGCCTCGGCTCTCTGCCGGACGGCCGTTTTACGGTGACCCAGGGCGGTGCCCCCAAACGGGCCCGCTGAAACAGGTTTGACGCTCCCCCTGGCGTTTGCTAGAATAATCTACATGACGCCGAGAGCTCGCTTTCTCAGGATGTCCGGCCTGATCAGCCTCGCATCGGTGCTCATGGTGGTGGCGGTCGCCATGATCGCCTCCTTTACGCTGGCCGGCCTGTCTGTCACCCACATCCGCTTCCTCTCCCGCGAAGTCAACCGGGTGGAAGCTCGCAACCTGGCCGAGTCGGCCATCGGCATGGCCGTCGACCAGATCATGCAGAGTGCGGCCCCGACGCCCATCGGCGGGGTGACCACCTACGTCATCGAGCCCGGCTACCAGAGCATGGACAGCAACGTCGTCGCCATGCCCAACTCCTGGCCCGGCTTGCCGCCTGGATCGGCCGGCATGCTCACGTTTGCCGCCCCCAGCCTCGGGCAGACCGCGGTGGTCAAGACCCAGTCGGGCCGGTCCTATGCCATTCCCTACTCCACCAGCGACGTCGACACCACCGCGGCGGGGGGGCCGAGCGCGCCCAAGGCAGGCTACCCGGCGCAACTGCCCGGGGGCTGCAGCAAGTTGGGGGGCCCGTTCACCAGCGTGCCGGCCAACCAGGTCAGGTTGATCGGCACCGGAGTGTGCGGCAACGAAGAGGTCTGCATCATGGTGGTCCTGTACTGGCCACCGCTCCACAACGCCATGATGACGTCGGGCAAGATCGTGTCCGGCGGGGGCGGGCTCACCGTGGCCGGGGTCGCCAAGTCCTGCCCCAAGATGTGCCCGAAGAGCCTGGCCTGCCCGAAGAATCGGGGCATGTCAGGCATGTTCTCGAATTCGCCTTGCCAGGCGTATGCCATTCAGTTCACGAGCTGTGCCAAGATCTGCGGCGACGTCAAGGCCGTCGGCAAGATCGGCATTTGCACCAATACCTTTGCGGCCAGCGGCTGCGTGCTGAGCTGCCAGGTGCCGCAGGCCATCCCGACGGTCAACGTCGACGGCATGATTCGGGCGGCGTTCGCCTTCCCGTGCAGCCACGCCATGTCCACCAAGCCCACCGTCATCCAGCACCCGACCGGGTGCGCCTGCCGGTGCTGCTTGTCGTCCATCGGCACGAGTTGCAACTACTACCTGGCGGTCGGGTGCGTCACCTTTCCCCACGGGCTCCACCTCAACGGCACGTCGCTCATCGTCAAGAGCGGTTGCGTTCCCGGCTGCGGCCAGCCGCACACGCTCAAGTCGGTGTGCTGTGCCTGTGTGTGCCCGTACCCGACCGGAACCAGCAGTGCCTACCCTTCGGGCTACCCGTGCTGCCTCAAGTGTCCCAACAAGTATCCCCTCCCCCAGTATCACTGCCACCATTGCATCTGGTGCCCGCCGGTCACCAGTTGGAAGTTCGAGAAAGGGCACGTCACGGTCGACTGCGGGGTGACCGGCTACGGGGCCGTCATTACCAGCAGCGGCATTGACGTCACCGGGGCCAGTTGCCTGAGCGCCATGGGCAGTGGCAAGAGCATCGCGCTGGTCAGTCAGGGCGACGTCAACATCTCGGCCGGCTGCAAAGGCAAGTGCTGGCCCTGCCCGGGCTGCTCGCACAACTACTTCCAGGGCCTCATCTATACCGGCGGCTGTTTCACCGCCAACGGCATCACCCTGGTGGGAGCCTTCGTCGCCAACAGCAGCGTCGCGGCCAAAGGCAACATGAACCTCGGGCACTGTTCCCCTGTCCACATGATCCTGGTGCCGGGATTTGCCACCGTGCTCATCACGCAGCAGGGGGTGTGCTGCAGTCTGGGGGTGGTGCAGGCCCATTGCCAGGGTTGCTACTTCCTGGCGGCCATCACCATCGGTCTGCTGGGCAACCCCAGCAAGTGCCCGGGCGGGGCCTGGCATGGCTGCTGCAACCCTCCTTTCAGCAAGTGTTCGGGCAACTACAAGATCAAGGTCTGTGCCCAACCCGTGTGTGGCAAGAAGTGCGTCCGCATCAAGATTTGCGGCACGTGCGCCGGCCTCTACAACCCGTGCTGCCTGTGCGGCAACTGCGCGGTGGTGGGCAAGGTGAAACAGGTTGACTGCGCGGTGCAGGGGTATGCATCCTACTGGTGCTACAGCGGCTGGGTGCCCGTGCCGAAGAAAAAGAAGCTGTTCTGCCAGGCCGCTTTCACCCACTCCAAAGCGGCCATGCACGAACACATCCAGGCGATTCTCAACGCCCATAAGCTGGTCGTCGTCAAACCACCGACGAACCACACCAGCCAGTTCGGGTTCTGCGCCAACAACTTCTATAGCGAGGCCGACCAGCTCCGCGTCCTCATCTGGGAGCCGATTCTGCCGCCTTAGCTGCCAGCCCGGGGGGCCCCCAGCGCAGCAAGGGGGGCGGAGCCCTGCAGCTAGGCGCCAGCTAGGAGCCTGTCCTAGGAAGTCTACCATCAGTAGATGTCTGTAGCGAGGAGATCTGATCTAGCCTTCGAAATTCTTGAGCATCTTTCAATCTCCGGGAGGGACGATGCTCAAGTATAAGATTTACCGACCATATGCCCA
>DASYBA010000056.1:0-1712 GCA_036501005.1 Candidatus Xenobia bacterium
AGATCCTCGACTTCCAACCGGTGTACGCCACCTGGGTCTAGGTACTCTCTACCTGGTCGGGACGCCTATCGGCAACCTGGAGGACATGACGCTGCGCGCGATACGGATCCTGCGGGAAGTCGATATCGTAGCAGCCGAAGACACCCGGGTGACCCGCAAGCTACTCAGCCACTACGACATCCATCCGCCCGAGCTGCTCAGCTATCGCGACGACAACGAGCGCACGGCTGGACCTCTGCTGGTGGGCAGGCTACAGGCTGGCAAGAGCGTGGCTTTCGTATCGGATGCCGGACTGCCCGGCATATCGGATCCCGGTTCATTGTTGGCGGAACGAGCTCGGGGGGCGGGGGTGGCGATCGAGGTCGTCCCCGGGCCATCGTCAGTGCTGGCCGGGCTGGTCATCTCGGGGATGGGCGGGGGGCCCTTTGTATTCGAAGGCTTCCTGCCTCGTCAGCGCACGGCCCGAGACCGCCGCTTGCTGGCGCTGGAAGGGGAAACCCGCCCCACCGTCCTCTTCGAGTCGCCGCAACGAGTTTTGGCCACGCTGCGAGAGCTGGCCCCGCGCCTGGGTGATCGGCCGGTCAGCGTGAGCCGAGAGATGACCAAGTTGTTTGAGGAAACGCGGCGAGGCACGGCTGAGGAGCTGGCGCAACACTTCGAGGCGCACGAGCCGCGAGGAGAATTCGTGCTGGTGGTGGCCGGCGGAACGCCCAGGAAGGCCACGCCCGAGGAGCTGGATTTAGTGCTGCGACGGTGCATGGCCGACGGGCTGGGGTCTCGGGAAGCAGCGGCCACAGCGGTGGAGGAACTGGGTGTGGTTCGCAAGGAAGCGTATCAGCGCTACCTGGTGTTGCGGGAGGAAGAATGCGTGGAGTGACCTGGGCCCTGGTGATGGGGCTGACCTGCGGTGTGGCGTGCGCCGGCGATATCGTGCAGAACGGAGACTTCTCCGCCCTGCCGCCCGGCATGGTGTCTGCCGGAACCCGCCTGGATGGCTGGACCGTCATACGTGGGAGCGTCGGGGTGGTGACGGGCGAAGACGGGCGCAAGCACGTGGTGTGCCATGGGGGGGGCCTGGAACAAAGGCTGCGCACGACCCCAGGTCAAGAATACCAGATCACGGCCGAGGTCTCCGGCACGCACGGCTCGTCCATGCTGGTGCGCGCGGGCACCCAACAGGTGGAGATCGTGCCGACCAGCGACGGCGAGAGCGTGGTGCGCACCTGGACCTTCGTGGCCAACGGCGGCAGCACGCTGCTCGACATCTACCCCAGCATTCCCGCCGACATCAACCTCAACCACATCGCCGTCGAACCCGCCCGGTCCGCCGACGAGATGGCCCGGGTCCAACTGCAGCCCATCTATACCGACATGGACCATGACATCTACTATCATCGGGTCGATCAGTGGTTTGAGCACACCCGGGGCGACTTCACGTGGAAAGCTGACGGGCAGACCCTCGATCGCGACGCGCTGGCCGCCAACATGGGCCGCATGTTTCCCGCAGACTGCGTCGTCGCCACCCGCGCGCTCAGCGTCAGTCACGTGTCCCCCGCCATCTTCGTCGCCCAGGTCGAGCAGAGCGTGAACGTCAACGGCGACGAGCGGAAGACATCGTTCGAAGACACGTGGGCCCACACCGCCCAGGGTTGGCTGCTGCTGAAACGGGCAGAAAGACACCCGGGCTCGTAAGATGCCCGTTCGATATATAG
>DASYBA010000057.1:0-9808 GCA_036501005.1 Candidatus Xenobia bacterium
TGTTTGTCAGGGTATCGGGGGCCGACTTCAGCCGCTCGGCCGCTTCGGTCAAGCGGCCCAGGTGGCGGAGGAGGCGCACCATCTGCTCCCACCCCTCGAGGCAGTGAGGATGGCGGCGCACCAGGTCTTCCAGTTGTGCCAGCGCCTGGTCGGCCTGGCCCATCTCGGCCAGGGTGTCGGCGGCCGTCAGCCAGACGTCTTCGCGATCCGGGGCGTCGCGCATGGCCCGGTGGAAGTCGTGGAGGGCTTCCTCCGACCGCTGCAGCGCCACCAGGCAGGTCGCCCGGCCCAAGCGCGCGTCGGCGTCTCCCGACATCAATTGGAGGGCGGCATCGAAGTCCGATAGAGCCGGCTCGAACCGGCCCAGCGCTCGGAGTACGACGCCCCGCAGGCGCCGCAACTCGAAGTCGGCGGGCGCGGCCGATACCCCCCGATCCGCCGCTTCCAGGGCCGCTTCTGGCTGATGGGTCATGAGACAAGCCCGAATCTGCATGAGGCGCAAGGGCACGCCGTCGGCCACTCGCAAGAGAATGGCGACGTCTTCCAGCACGGTGACGGCGTCGCCCAGCGCCATGGCGCACTGCGCGCGGCGGTAGCGGCTCCGATGGTCGTGGGGATCGGCCTCCAGGGCCTCGGCCAGGGGCGCGAGGGCTCGGGCCCACTGCTGGGCACTGTGCCAGGCCGCACCCCGGGTCGGGGCAGGGGCCCGGAACGGGCGCTCCTGATAGACGTCCTCGGAAAACTTCAACGAGGTGCGGAGCCACTGCAAGAGGTCGGCAGCCTGCTCGCCATCGGCACAGACGACCTTGGCTATGTAGCAGGCTTGTTCGCGAGGGGAAATCAGCATGCCGATGAAGGTGGCCTCCCGGGGATACTCGAGCAGCACACTCATGGTGGGTAGCCCGTCGCACAACACGGCGTCGACCGCCACCAGGTGGCCGCCTTCCTGGGCCGCCACCGCTTTCTCCCACTCCCGCCAGTCGTCGACGTCGGTCAGCGGGGCCGGGAGCACCGGGGGATCGGCGATGTACTGCAGGAGAAGCGCATCGCCGCGCTCGTTGGAGAAAAGCCGTGGATTCTCCTGGACCAGCACCCAACCGGTGAGGTCGATCTCCATCCGCCGGATCATGTCCGGACCGTTCGTGCCTACCAGGACGCCAGCCTGCCGAAGGGGAATCATCCAGGCCGCCATCGGGTTACACCGGTGGACAATCAACCAGGGGGTGACAGGTTTCGACGGGGAGTGTTCTGGCAGAGAAAGCGAGCCGAGTTGCTGCCAGCTCGTTAAAACGGTAGAAGCGTTATAAACGCCAATCGGTATCAAGCGCCTCTAGCGCTCGCTGCCTAAATAGGCAGCCGTCCAACCCGGGTTCACTGTCAGGCTCGGAATTGGGCGTCAAAACATGACAGGGTACCTGCTGTCGTTGTCCTGACTCAGCGGGGAAATCAAAGGGACTAGGGACGTGATCATCCCGCCGTGGGGAGGTTCACCGGCCGAATCCTAAATCCCCGGCTACGCTCGTAGATGTCTCTGTGGGAATCTTTTCGGACGCGGGTTCGAGTCCCGCCACCTCCAATCTTATAGGGCTCCGCCCCCCAGTCGCTGCGCTGGGGGCCCCCCCGGCTGGCAACCAGGGGGAGCCCTGCGGCATCGGGCTGCGCCCACTACTAGCCAGCGCCTGGCTCAACGGCTGCAGCGGCAGCGGGGGGGCTGGGTGTTCGCTTCGCTTCGCTCTCGTGTCGGAGGAGCAGGGCAGTTCGCTTCGCTTCGCTCGCTTCGGGTCTCCTGCCGGAGGAGCGAGGAGCACGGGTTCTTGAATAGCACGCCATGCATGTTCTGGTGTTGAATTGTGGGTCGTCCAGCCTGAAGTTTCAGATTATCGAGACGGATCGGGAGAAGATCGAGGCCCACGCCGACGTCAAGCTGGCGTCGGGCAGTATCGAACGCATCGGGTTCGAAAGCCTGCTCAAATACCAGGTGGAAGGTCGGCCGGAGGAGCAGTCGACGGCGCCGGTGCGAGACCATCGCGCCGCCATCGACGCCATCGTGCGCTGGCTGGAGGTGCAGGCGCAGGACCCCAAGACGCCGTTGCACGCCATCGAGGCGGTCGGCCACCGGGTGGTGCATGGCGGCGAACGCTTTCGGGCTTCCGTGGTGGTGGATGAGGACGTCATCCGAGGCATCCAGGCTTGCGTGGAGCTGGCACCCCTCCACAACGAGGCCAACCTGCGGGGCATCCGGGCGGCGGCCGAGCGGTTCGGGCCCCAGGTGCCCCAGGTGGCTGTATTCGATACGGCCTTCCACAGCACGCTGCCGGAGGCAGCCTACCTGTATGCGATTCCTTACCACCTGTATCGAAGGCACAAAATCCGCCGGTACGGGTTCCATGGCACCTCCCACCGATACGTGGCCTGGCGTTATCGGGAGCTGCGCCATCTGGAACTGGAGCAGGTCAACGTCATCTCGCTCCATCTAGGCAACGGGTGCTCCGCTTGTGCCATCAAGAACGGGCATTCCATCGACACCTCCATGGGGTTCACGCCGTTGGAAGGGCTGGTCATGGGCACCCGCAGCGGAGATCTAGACCCGGCAGTGCTGGAGTACCTCGCCCACAAGGAAGGCATGACCCTGGCCGAGACCGAGCTCCTGCTCAACAAGCAGTCGGGTCTCCTGGGCTTGTCCGGGCTGACCGGAGACATGCGCGATCTGCTCGAGGAGGAGCGAGAGAACGGGGACCGGCGGGCCCGCCTCGCCATCGAGGTGTTCTGTCTTCGGGCGCGGCAATATATCGGAGCCTACCTCGCCGAGATGGGCGGTGCAGACGCGGTCTTGTTCACCGGGGGCATTGGCGAACACTCTGCCGACATTCGGGTCCGCATCTGCCAGGGCCTGGAGTGGCTGGGACTCCACCTGGACCCGGACAGAAACCGCCAGCCGGTGGTGTCGAGCGGCTTGCAACTGACGACCGACGAGAGCCGGTTGGCCGCATGGGCGATTCCCACCAATGAAGAACTGCTGATCGCTCGCGATACGGTCCGCTGCTTGACGCCTTCGTGACCTCGGCACCAGGGGTCGGGGCGTCCGCCTGGAAATCACCACTAGCGTGAAGTGGTTCGACGCCATCTCCAAGGTGTTTGACAAGGGGAAGGACCGGGACAACACCACGGTCCAGCAAGACGCGCCCATGTCCGACAACACCATGGTAAAGGCGCCCGATTCCACCGTCGCCTCCGATACCATGCAGCCAGTCAGCGATCAGAGCATGCCCGTCCAGCCCGGCGAGATGGTCGGCGGGTATCGAAGTGTCCGCCTCATCGCCCACGGCGGCATGGGCAGCGTCTTCCTGGCCGAGAAGGACGGCGACCCGACGCCCTACGCCCTCAAGACCGTCTCGACCCCGCCCGGTGAAGACGTCCAGCAGATTCTGGGTCGGTTCAATCGGGAGGTCAAGATCGGGCAGGCCATCAACCACCCGAACGTCTGTCGCCTCATCGACTTTGGCCAGGGGTTCGATCTCCATTACATGGTGATGGAGTACCTGGACGGCCTCACCCTCAAGGAGTACGTGGCAGAGCAGGCTCCGCTGGCCAACGATTTGACGCTGTCGGTCATGTGGCAGGTGACCAGCGGCCTGGAGGCCATCCACGCGAGCGGGACCATCCACCGGGACCTCAAGCCGGGCAACATCGTGGTGCTGTCCGACGGGACGGCCAAAATCATGGACTTTGGCATCTCCCGCATGGAGGGGGGGACCTCCCTGACCAAGACCGGTTCAGCCCTGGGCACGCCCAACTTCATCTCGCCAGAACAGATCGCCGACTCCAAGCGGGCCGACGCCCGCTCCGACGTGTTCAACCTGGGCCTCATCGCCTACAACATGCTGACGGGGCGGTTGCCGTTCGACGCCCCTCGCATGGCCCTCATGCTGCACCGGCTGGTCAGCGGCGACGCCACCCCCATCGAGGAGAATCGGCCGGACGTGCACCCTAACCTGGCCCTCTGGGTCACGACTTGCCTGAAGCACGACCCGGTCGAGCGGTTCCAGACTGCTACCGATGCCCGACTGGGACTGGAAGCCGTGGCCGCCGCTGGGCTATAATGGGAACGTGAACAAGAATCCCCTCGACATCCTGGTCGGCCGCCAGCGGCGCCGACCCCTCATGCCGCTTTACGCCACCGCCGGGCTGCTGTTTTGTCTCGGCCTGCCGGAGTACACCGTGCTGCGCTACCAGCAGGCGCCGCAGCCGATGTTTGCCACCGCCACCACGCTGGCCGGGGTGCTGATGGTGCTGCTCCCTTGCATGGCGGCGGGAACCGTTACCGGCGTGCTGGACCGCATGCGCCGAGCCCGATTCCTCACCGACCTGCAGTTGACGCTCATCCCCCCGGAACGCGTGTGCGACCATCTGGTGGGTCGGGCCATCTGGCCGGGGTTATTGGGAGGAGGCCTGTTTGCCGTCGTGCTGTCGGGCGTCCCGGGTTTTGACGGCGTGGCGCTGCCCTGGTACGGCTTCCTGGTCTTGGCGAGCCTGGCGGTATGCTACCTGGGCTCCGTCTACGCGCTCTGGAGAACCGCCGACGGCGTACCCTGGTGGGATCGGGTCTTGATGGCCGGCCTCATCCTGCTGGCCTTCAGCCCGACCGCGGGATTGCTGGCAAGCTCCGAGCAGTCCGAGCACGCCACCGCCTGGCTCCTTTCATGTATGGGGGTATCGCTGCTCGTCCTCATCGCCCTGTCGCGCCGCATGGCCGTGCTGTACCTGACGCACGGCAGCGCATGGACGGCGGCTGTCCGACACTTTGGGCAGTGGTTCCGACCCGCATCTCCGAATCCGTGGCTACGGCCTCGAACGACCAACCCCATGGTGTTCCGGATCCGGGCAGCCGTTGCTTCGAAGGTGCCGGGGGGACTGTTGGGCGCCGCTCTCTACTGGGGCGACAGCCTGTTCCTGGCGGTTCTTCTCACCCTGGGGCTACCTCGAGAAGTCGGTGTCGTCATGGCCGTGGAGGCTCTCGTCGGCATGTACTGGCTCCGACTGGTGTGGAGCGCGTGGCGCACTGTCTCTCGGGACCGGGACCACCTCGAGTTGCTGTCGACCACGACCATGACGCCGGCGGAATACGTGGACGGCATGGCCCGCGGTGTAGCCCTGCCCCGCTTGCTCTTCACGCTGATCGGCCTCGTCGTCATCGCCATCCTCAAGCCCGGACAGACCATGAGCTTCATGACCATCCCCGGTGTCCTCTGGACGCTGGTCGGCACGCCGCTCCTCGTCTACGCCACGCTGTACGTGTCGGTCCAGTCTCGCAACTTGCTGGAGGTGGGCTTCCGTCTCTGGCTGGCCGCCGTCGGATGCGAGATCGCCGTGGCCCTGCCCGCCGTCCTCGTTGGGGCCGGCGTTTACGCCGTCCTTGGGCCAGGGGCGGGCATGATTGAGGTGGCTGGCGGCGCCGTCACAGCGGTCCTGGCCTACGCAGGCCTCGTGCACCTCTGTCGTCAGTGGGCCATCAACAAGGTGGGCGGCCCTCTCCAGGTCTAGTTGAACCGCACGTACTGGAAATCGATGCGCTGGTTGTTGATACCTTTGCCGGGTGGCGCAATCCAGTTGGCAAACTTGCCGGGTTCCAGCACCGCGCCCCCCATCAGGGAATTCACGTAGGCCTCATCCTCGTCGGTCGGCAGCCATTGCGATTGGCGCGCCTGCCACTCGTCGGCTGACACCGGGGTGCCTGCGGGCGAGACGTGCAGGCCGGCAAACTGGCCGATGGATCGGTGGAAGGCGGCATGCGGCAGCGTCAAGCGGAAGTCGACGCCGTGCTCCTTGATGACCTTGTTGAAGCGGTCGATGCCTCGCATGACGTCGTCGTGCCAGTCCAGCCGCAGCCGCTCGTTGAGCGCGCTGATGGCCGGTACCTCCACGGTCACGATACCGCCATCCTGGTATCGCAGCATGGCGTAGGGCAGTTCCTGCAAGAGGTGGTCGTCGTTGATCTTGGTCTCCTGGAACCGTCCCTTGACCCCGGACTGGTAGGCCGTCGCCGCATTGCTGGACAACTCCGAGCCGTATAGATCGGCGGTGACGCTGTAGTGGAAGTTGAGGAACCTCTGGAACATCGGCAGGTCGATGACACCATGTTTGCGGGGGTCGTCGTTCGGGTGCTGCTCCATGATCTGGGCTGTCCGTTCGACAATGCGATAGAGGCCCGTCTCCCCCACGAACATGTGGTGGGCTTCTTCGGTCAGCATGAACCGACACGTGCGAGCCAGCGGATCGAAGGCGGACTCCGCCAGGGAGGCCAACTGGTACTTGCCGTCGCGGTCGGTCAGGAAGGTGAACATGTAGAAGGCGAGCCAGTTCGTCGTCTTCTCATTGAAGGCGCCCAGGATGCGAGGCTTGTCGGGATCGCCGGAGCGACGGGCCAACAGTTCTTCAGCCTCTTCCCGCCCGTCTCGTCCGAAGTAGGCCTGCAACAGGTACACCATGGCCCACAAGTGGCGTCCCTCTTCCACGTTGACCTGGAACAGGTTGCGGAGGTCGTAGAGCGACGGAGCGGTGGCCCCCAGTTGGCGCTGCTGTTCGACCGAGGCCGGTTCCGTGTCGCCTTGCACGGTGATCAGCCGCCGCAACATGGCTCGATACTCGCCCGGCACTTCCTGCCAGACCGGATCGCCCCGGTGCTCGCCATGGGAAATGGTCCTCCCCTCTTCAGCCGGCGCCAGGAAGATGCCCCAGCGGTAGTCGGGCATCTTGACGTAATCGAACTGGGCCCACCCGCCCGGTTCGACACTGACCGCCGTACGAAGGTACACGGGCCAGTCCAGCGAGTTGGCCGGTCCCATGGTCTTCCACCAGTCGAGGAAGCCGGGGTGCCAGGCTTCGAGGGCGCGTTGCAGCTTGCGGTCGGCCGACAGGTTGACGTTGTTGGGAATCTGTTCGATATAATCGATGCTGCTCATACTCGCTCCTCGTGGTACTCCGCCCGCTTGCCGCTGCCGTACAGCTTGAGCGCCCCGCCTTCGCCGACCGCATTGGG
This sequence comes from Candidatus Xenobia bacterium, assembly GCA_036501005.1. Lineage (GTDB taxonomy): Bacteria > Vulcanimicrobiota > Xenobia > RGZZ01 > DASYBA01 > DASYBA01. The sequence continues at coordinate 7,037 of DASYBA010000057.1, forward strand.
CCGCTGGAAGATCCAGTTCTGCCAGGCGCTGAGACGGCCGAAGATCTTGGTCTCCATGGTCTCCGGCCCGACGAACCGTAGGTTGGCCTCCATGCCGGTCAGGGCGTCGCTGGAAAAGCTGGCCCGGGATTCCAGCGTCAGTCGCACCTCGTCTTCCCAGTCGATGTCGTCTGGCGTGGCGGTGACGAGACCCGCTTTGGCCGCATCGGCCGCCGCGAGATCCTGTCCGACCAGCTTGCGAGCCGCCTCGACCTGCTGCGGGTGCCCCCAGAACCGGCTCTCCATACGAGACAACCCGTTGCCCATGGGAAGCGTTCCGAAGTTGGTGGGGGTCAGTCGGATGGCCGCCTCTTCCTTTTGTCCTTCGCGGGGTCCGTCCAGCATGAGGGCCCGATCCGAGGCCAGCGCGACTTCGAACAGGCATCCGACAAAGTTGCTGCCCGGCTCGATAAGGGTGAGCAGGCTGCGAGACGAGACTTCCAGGCGCTTCAACACACGCTTCCAGTAGAGGCGAATCTCCCGATACAGCCACCCGTCTCGGCCCAGGGTGGCGTCGAATGCGGCGGTCCACTCCCGGTCGCCCTTGCTCTTGAAGACCCAGCTCGTGATGGTGGGTTCGTTGAGTCGCAAGTGGAGCATGGCGTCGTCGAACTGGCGGGCCAGGGCGAGCAGCCACCAGCCCGCGTCTATCGCATCGGGGGGCGGACCCGAAGGGCCCTGCAGGGTAAACCAGGCGGTGCGGATCTTGCGGTCGAGGCGGATCTTGACGTAGTCGTATTCGATAGTGTCCGAAGCGATGCTGCGCTGGAGCGGGGTGAGTTTGATGCCTTTGGCGTCGGGCGGCCGGTCGGACTGGGCGACCATCTCCTGGGCCCGCTGTCGGACCGCGTCCTTGAACTTGGACGATGGCACGACCTCGTCGACCAGGCCCCACTCCACGGCGCGCTTGCCCTTCACGCCTTCTTCGGTGGTGCTGAAGACGTCGGCCAGGTCCCGCCGGACCTTGCGCTTGTCGACCACACGGGTCAACCCGCCCGTCCCCGGCAGGACCGCCAGGAGCGGCAGTTCGGGGAGGGAGACGGCGGTGTTGCCGTCGTCGGCCATGATGATGCGATCGGCCGTCAGCGCCAGTTCGTAGCCTCCGCCCGCGGCCGTGCCGTGGATGGCGCACAGGTAGTGCTGGCCCGAGTTTTCGCAGGCGTCTTCGATACTGAGCCGGGTCTCGTTGGTAAATTTGCAGAAGTTGACTTTGTGGGCATGCGTGGACTGCGCCAGCATGCGGATGTTGGCGCCGGCGCAGAACACCCGATCCTTGGCCGAAGTGAAGATGACGACCCGCACCTCGGGGTGTTCGAACCGCAATCGCTGGATGGCATCGTACAATTCGATATCGACGCCCAGGTCGTAGGAATTCAGCTTGAGCTCGTAGCCCTCAAAGAGGCCGCCCTGGGGGTCCACGTCCATGGCGAGGGTGGCGATGGGGCCGTCGAAGGAGAGCTTCCAGTGGCGGTAGCGGGATGGCTCGGTCTGAAAGTCGATGAAAGTCTTGGTGGGGGTGTTCGTTTCCATAGTGCGGGCGGTCTTCACCCGTCCATGGGGGGAACCCTGCCTACTCCTCCATGAGGAGCCCGTGGGCGTTGGCGAGGGACTGGCCGGGGCGGGAGGACACGGTCACGCCACCGGTGTGGGCCTGCTCACCGGTCTGAGACGCCGGCGGTGGGCCAATGCCCATCTCTTTCTTGAGAGCGGCCAGCTCGGCGTCGACGTTCGGCGCGGCGGGCGTCGCCGGGGCTTGCCTCGCCATGGTTCGCAGTTGCTGGTTCAGGCCGTCGGTCCGGGCCTGGGTCCTGCCGACCACGTCGTTCATGTCGGCCGTGCTCTGGTCGACCAGCGCCTGGCCACGAGCGGCAGCGGCCATGCCGGCCTGGTAGACCGGGCTGGTGCTTTGGGTGTGGTGGCCGCCGCCTAAAACCCCGAGCTTCATGCTTCCATGGTAACCCGGGGAGCGCCGGCATGGGTTGTCATTGCGTTAACATTGTATTGGGAGATCGTAACTTTCGTTCGATAGTGGGGCAACATCCGAACGGTGGCGTCGCACAAGAGGTCGAGACAGATGTAGAAGACCGGCGCTCCGATGGGCGGGTTGGCGGCGGAGAGACCCGGACCCGCCATGGGGGCCCAGGCCCAACAATGGAAGGACGTGCCGAGGAACTCGAGGTAGGTGGTCAGGAAGAACATGGCCAGCAGAAAGGCGCGACGGGGGGCGACCAGCAGCACCAGCGACCACGCCAGGAAAAGGACGAAGCCCACCGTGTCGTGCCAGCCGATGAGCCGGGTCAGGGCGAGGAGCAGAGTGCCCATCCAGACGGCGGCGATGGTGCGGGGTGCAGCCCGCCGCATGAAGCGCTGCCGGGCCAGCACGAAAATGGCCCCGTAGACCAGGGCGTGGCCGGCGGGGACGTACCCGGGAACGGCGTGCCGGCGATAATCGTAGAAGCCGAGGCCCCAGGTGAGGAGCAGCTCTCCGGCGAGGGAGATGGGCACGCAGACGAGCATGACGCGCCGCAAGCGGGGTGGGGCGTTCGATAGAATCAGCAGCGTGACGGCCCAGACGACGACGTCGGCGACGAGCTGGCCGGCGGGGCTCTGGTCCAGCATGAGAGCGATGGGGATGAGCCCCAGGACCACCCAGGGCAGCTTCAGCCAGAGACGGGTCAATGCAACGGCCACAGCGCCAAGTAGTCCCGCACCTGTGCCCACGCCAGAAGAACG
>DASYBA010000058.1:0-4361 GCA_036501005.1 Candidatus Xenobia bacterium
CGCTGTTGGAGCCGCTTGACCTCTTCCGAGGTGTCCGTCGCCCCATTGTTGCGAGCCGGAGCCAGGCGGCTCAGCTTCTCGTCCAGGCTTTTGAGCAGGCTGGCCTCGAGCGCCTCCAGCTTGAGACTCACGACGTCGTCGACGACGCCGGCTACGGTCATCTCGAGATCCTGCAGGATGTCGTTCTTTGACCGTTCCACTCCCCGGCCTCAACCTTCGTAAACCTGTAGAATGGCCAACCTTCTGGCATGCTGTCAGGGTTTCCTCTCCCGGAGGAATGGATGACAGGCATGGGAAATGTAAACGTCCCCCGATCCAAGGCAAACAAGGAGGGCTGGCACATGCCATCGGCACGGAGGCTCATGACGCTGCTGGGTCTGACGGCCGTTCTCGCTCCGGCGCTTCTCACCGGTTGCGGCCCGGGCCGGGTTTCCTCCCCACCCCCGACAGCCGCCGTTCCGCTTAGTTTTGCCGCCATGTTCGACAGCCACTTCGTCGCCCCGGCCCGGTTTGGAGAACTGCACGGGTTGGCCCTCTACAATACCGCCATCGACCCGGGCCCCGGTCCGCACGCCCCCTCGGGTTCCGGACACTTCGTGCTGTACGCCCTCATCAACAATCGGGATCCGGTCGAGGGGGTTCTGGTCGGCGTCCGTACCCCCATGACCTTGAGCTTTTTCCGCGAGCGCCTGAACGCTTCGGCCCTGCTGTCCGGGTCGCTCCACACCATGGAGGAGCCCGAGCTGGTCACGTGGTTTGCCCAGCACCACGGCATTCACCTGGCGACGACCGACCAGGGGCTTCCCTATTGGATCGAAGGCACCGAGGTGCCGACCGCGGTACCCCAGGCTGCGTCCTCCCCCCTGCCTTTGACGGCACCCCACCCCCCCTCCGTGTCGGCCCCGCCGGCGTCGCCGCATGCGACCCCCGCTGAGAACGAACCGTTCGACCGAGAACTGGTCTTCCAGGGCCCATGAGCCGCTTCTCCAAAGTGTCACAGACGGTCATGTTGTTGACCGACGGAATATCCGACACGGTCTCCCTCCTGCCCTGGTCGCTGGGCGAGCAGGGCGCCCGCACCTACTTCAAGCTGGAGCGCGAGGGCGAGGCCGTCCTGCTGGACGGGGGGGCCTATCCGGCGTTGCCAGTCGAGTTGCACAAAAACCTCATGCGGCTGGTCAACGAGGGCTGGGCGGTGCAAGGCGAAGTGCACATCACCTTTGACGGCATGTCGCACGGCGACCAGGACCCGCTGGTCGATACCGACGCCGTGACGCTGCAGATCGGGCGTCGTCTGCTGCCGCTGCTGGATCCGCAACTGGGCTCGCCCCTCCTCGACCGCCTTCGGCACGTGCGGGAGGAGTTGGCCGCTGATCTGGGGTTTGTGCTGCCGGGCGTGCGCGTCACCGACAACCTGACCCTGCCTGAAAACGGCTACGCACTGTGCCTGCGGCAGATTCCGGTGGTGGCCGGGGAGGTCTTCCTCGACCGCTTGCTGGCGGTGGGCTCGCTGGCACAGTTGGGTCAGGTGCAGGGGTGGAGCACTCAGGAACCCGCCTTCCGGGTCACCGCCAAGTGGATTGAGGCGGATGAACGAGAAAAGGCGGAGCAGTCCGGGTGCCTCGTAGTCGGGGCGCTCAACGTGCTGATGACGCATGTCCAGGAAGTGCTGCGCACCCATGCGGCCGAGCTCCTGGGGCTGCAAGACCTGCGGAATCTGCTCGGGCGCCTGTCGCTCTCCCACCCTGTGGTGGTCGACGAATTCGTTCGTGACACGCGAGCCCTCCGATTCCTCCGCAAAGTGCTCCACCAGCTTCTCATGGAACGGGTGTCGATTCGCAACCTCATCAGCATCCTGGAGGTCGTGGGCGACGCCTGGTGTGAGGAGATGTCGGTCGAAGCGGCGGTCGAGGAGACTCGCAGCCTGCTGGTGCGCCAGATTCTGCAGACCGCCGCCGACGACGAGGGCAATGTGGCCGCCGTCGTCTTGTCTGACGAACTGGAGGAGCGTATGCTCGCATCGCCGGGCCGGCCCGATGACTTGTTGCGCCACGTCAAACAGCAGTGGGAAGAGCAGGGGTCGCCCCGCATCTTGTTTTGCCAGCCCAACCTGCGACGCCCGCTGCGAGACTGGATGGCCACCTCGCTGCCCGGGGTCGCGGTGGTGTCTGCCCGGGACATTCCCGGCTCGGCCCGGCTGCACGTGCTCGCCACTATCGCACCGCCCAAGGCCCCCGAGCCGGCCGCCGTCGCCGCCCCCCGCCGGCGAGAGGGATCCATGTGGAAGAAGAAATCGTGAGAAGTTTCGGACGTGGCCCCGACGGCCCCCGCCCCATCCGGCTGACCCGTCATTTCCAGCCCTACGCGGAAGGCTCGATCCTCATCGAGACAGGCAACACCAAGGTCATCTGCAGCGCCTCGGTCGAGGAGCGTGTGCCGCCCTTTCTCAAGGACAAGGGGCTGGGCTGGGTGACCGCCGAGTACAGCATGCTGCCTCGCTCGACCTTGACCCGGGTCAGTCGCGAACGGGCCAACAGTGGCGGTCGGAGCGCTGAAATCCAGCGCTTTGTGGGGCGTTCGCTACGGGCCACGGTCGACACGTCGAAGCTGGGACCGAGGACCATCACCATCGACTGCGACGTGCTGCAAGCCGACGGCGGAACCCGCACGGCCGCCATCTCGGGGGGCATGGCGGCGCTGGTCGACGCGTGCGCCTGGCTACGGGCCCGCGGCCTCATCACGGAATGGCCCCTGACCCACCTGGTCGCCGCCATCAGCGTGGGGGTGGTCGACGGCGTGCCTCTTCTCGACCTGGACTACGAAGAAGACGTGCGGGCGCACGTCGACATGAACGTGGCGGCCCGCTCGGACGGAACCTATGTCGAAGTGCAGGGCACGGCCGAAAAGCAGACCTTCGACCGCCCCACCCTGGACCGGCTGCTCGACCTCGCCGGCCTGGGCACGGCGGCCCTCTTCCAAGCGCAGCGGGCGTGTTTGTCCGACGTAGTGGAGATTCAAGAAACCGGGAACCGGAACCCGGCCGCCTGAGTCTCATATGCAGAACGTCGGAAAGGAGTGCCCACCGCCATCTCCACGGTACAATTGCGCTTGGTTCCATCGCCTGATGCGAAGGTGAGCGCCATCGAAGAAGAAGCCGGAGGCTTGTCACCGGAACAGTCCCAGGGGGTCACGCCTGGGTCCATGGGCCATGACGAGTTCGAACGCGTCTGGCAGCAATACGGCAGCTTCGTCTACAACGTCGCGTTCCGTCTGTCCGGTCGCCGTTCCGAGGCCGAAGACATCGTCCAGGAGACGTTTGTCCGGGTCTATCGGTTCTTCCACCAGTTCCGGGGGACGTCGCTCAAAGCGTGGCTCTTTCGCATCGTCACCAACGAGTTCTTCACCCGCACGCAGCGCAAGAAGCGTGAGCACCATGTGCCGCTGGAGTGGGAAGACGAACAGGGTAATCGCCTGGAGACGACGTTGTCCGACAGTTCCGGCGATCCCAGTACGCTGGTCGAACAGCACGATCTGGATGAAGACGTCCAGATGGCGCTGAACGGCGTTCCCGAGCATTTTCGTATCGCGTTGGTCCTGCGCGACGTCCAGGGCCTCTCCTATGAGGAGGTCGCGGCGGCGCTCAACGTGCCCATCGGTACGGTGCGGTCCCGATTGTCCCGAGCCCGCCAGATGTTCAAGAATCGACTGCACCAGATAAAAAGCGGCCGCAAAAGCGGCACGCGGAGGGGGAATGTGCGGTGAAGTGTGATCGAATGGAGGTACTGCTCTCCTGCTACCTCGATGGAGAGTTGACCCCGGTGCAGGCGCAGCAGGTCTCCGAGCACCTGGCGCAGTGTTCGTCGTGCGCTCAGGAGTACCGCACGCTGAAGAAGAACCAGATGACGCTGTCGTCCTTGTCTCGCAAGGAAGTGCCCGCCCACGTGTGGCCGGCCATCCAGCACCGGGTGGCGACCGAAGCCCGGGTGGTGCCGCTCCGTAGCGAGAGGTGGCGCTCGGTACAGCGGGTGGCGCTGGCCGCCGCCTGCGTGGCCATCGTGTTGTTCTTCAGCATCGCGGCGTTGGGTTATTACTCGCCCGAGTCGCCGGTGGCCGATGCCTCGCCCGCCAACCAGGTCAGCCAGCGCAACTTCATGGATGGGCACGCCCAGTTCATCGGTGAAGACGTTCCGCTGTCCGACAAGGCCGCCTGGGCCTATGTCCGAAGCCATCAGGCCCTGCAAGCCGCGCTGGGCGAGGAAAACGCGACCCCGTAACCATGCGTTGGATGCTGTGCCTTCTATTGCTCCTGCCGGTAGGGCTCCTGCCCGTCGGGGTCGGGGCGAGGGAGGTCACGGTGCCCG
>DASYBA010000059.1:0-3518 GCA_036501005.1 Candidatus Xenobia bacterium
GGGTTCCCTTGAGCAGTTTCTTGCCATCCTCACGCAAAGTGCCATCGGGTCCCACGTGACGATATAGGGTTTGCCTGGCCACCCCAAGCTCGCGGCAAAGCTCACTGACCTTGGTCTCCCGTTGACCCATGGCGGCCATTGCCAGTCGTAGCTTGGCTGGAGTCATTTTGAAGGGGGCTCCCCCCTTTCTGCCGCGAGCCCGAGCTGAAGCTAGTCCGGCCCTGGTCCGCTCCGAGATGAGCTCCCGTTCGAACTCAGCCAGCGCAGCAAAAATGCCGAAGACCAGCTTGCCGGCGGGCTTGGTCGTATCGATTGATGCTCCGTGCCCGGTGAGGACTTTAAGACCAACGCCCCGCTGGCTCAGGTCGTGAACAGTGTTGACCAGGTGACGCAGGCTGCGGCCCAGTCGATCCAGCTTCCACACGACCAGCGTATCTCCAGGTCGAAGCGCCTTGAGAGCCGCCTCCAGCCCAGGCCTGGAGTCGAGGCGGCCTGAGGCCAGATCCTCGTAGAGACGCGATGGGTCGACCTTCTCGGCCAGCAGCGCATCCCGTTGCAAATCCAGAGTCTGTGAGCCATCTGCCTTGGAAACCCGCATGTAGCCTATGTGCATGAGCCGTCTCCTAAACGACCGTTCATGGGACTTCGTGAACGTCCCATGCCGGGGCCCTGAAAGCTGTCACTTAACCCGTTTTATTTGCTATGTCCCAGGAAAGGTCTGTGGTTTGTTTCAGGACGAATACCCTTCGCCCTTCAAAAGCTCAGGAAATGTGAGGGCTCTCGTCGCCACTCGGCGTGAATCCTCTCGGGGAGACGTGCATGACCGCCATCGATCGCACTGCATATCCACGTCTGGGTCTCCGATTGACCGGCGAGGAACTGCACGCCCGCTATGACCTGAGCGAGGCCGACCATGTCTTCCTGGGGTTCAACGCGCGAGGAGACGCTGGCCGGCTGGCCTTGGCAACGCTTCTCAAAACGCGTCAGGATGTTGGGTGGTTTCCGGTGTTGGATGAAGTGGAGTCCAGCATGGTGGAGCATATCGCTACCCAACTGGGGCTTATCGCTCTGCCGCCATTGCCTGAAGACAGCGGAGAGAGAACGCTTGTCCGCTACCGGGTGGCAGTTCGAAGCTATCTCTCCGCGACCCCCTACGGAGAGGAGGGCGAGAAACTGGTCGAGAGCATCGTGCTCAAGGCGGCCGAAACCATGAGTGACCCGGCCGATCTTATTAATGCTGCTATCGAGGCGTTGTATGCAGCGAGGATTGACCTGCCAGCCTTCAGCTCATTGGACCGTCTGGTCAACCACCTGCGCACCCAGGTTCACATACGCATGTACGATCAGGTCGCGGCCCGGCTGACACCAGAAACCGTGGCAGCCCTCGAAGCTCTCCTCGTGGTTGCACCCGGGGGGAGCACCACGACGCCCTTCAATCGCCTGAAACAGACACCCGGACCGGCCCGCTTTCGAGCCATTAAACTCTGGGCCGACCGGCTTGAATGGCTGGTTGGCCTGGTCAACCCTGACCCCATCCTGGAAGGCATTGCCCATACCAAGCTACGGCAATTCGCCGCGGAATGCGCCGCTCTCGACGTCGGCGACCTTCTGGACATCAGCCAACCGGGTAGGCGGCATACCCTGCTTCTGTGCCTGATCCGTCAGGTTGGAACACGCGCCCGCGACGAATTGGTGGAAATGCTCCTCCGCCGCATCCGGCTCACCAGGACGGGGGCCAAAGAAAAACTCCTGGATCTCCTTGAGCAGCACCAAAGCATTGAGGAAGCTCTCATCTCGGCGTTGGGCGCCGTGCTGGCTACCGCCAAGGACGACTGGCCCGACGATGCCCTCGGGAAGCAGATCAAGGCTGTCCTCCAGGAAAGAGGTGGGGTGGACCATCTGACGCAGCAATGCGAAACCGTATCGGCATATTGACGCCTTGTTCATCCAAGAAGTCGACTGGGAACTGATTGCCAAGCATTGGCAAGACATGATGCAGGTGATGATTTCCATCCAGGCCGGCCGCGTCTTGCCCTCCCTGCTGCTGCGAAAGCTCAGCACCTACAACCGCAAGAACCGTCTGTACCGGGCTTTCTGCGAACTCGGCCGGGTCGAGCGGACACTCTTTCTGTTGCAATACATATCGAAGGCGGAAGTCCGGTTCAGCATCCGGCACGAGACGACCAAGGTAGCAGTCCAACGATTTCCTCGACTGGGTCACTTTCGGCGGATCCATCGTCAAGAGTGGCGACCCTGTGGAACAGGAGAAGCAGTTGAAGTATGCAAGCCTGGTCGCCAATGCGATCATGCTTTCCAATGTGGTTGACCTGACCGAGGTACTGTCGTCCATGATAAAGGACGGGCTGCCAGTCACCCCCAGCCTGATCGGTCGTATCAATCCTTACCTGCGAGAACAGATTCGACGCTTCGGCAGGTACGATGTGGACATGGATACGCTCCCGGAGCCGCTCAGCCCAAGGCCCATCCCGTTTGAAGTTCCATTTACATCTAGCCTGAACTGACCCGAGGCACAGACCAGCGTCATTGCTACGAGTTCAGGCTTGTGGCACGATTTTACACGTATCCCGAACCGACCTGATGTAGGCCTGCGTCGCCCCGTCGTTGTCATCGACGATCCGCAGGTCGTCCCCGCCCCCGACAGAGCCTTGTTGTGCGGCCTGGTTGAATGCGGTGGTCGCCAGGTCGTCTTCGTTCATGTCGCGCAACCGCTCGCCCGCGTCGGCGGAACCAGCCTGGCCCGCCTGGACGTAGGCGTCTATCGCATCCGAGTCATCGCCCATGGCTCGCGGCCGGGCTGTTGCCAGAATGTTAAAGGTCAGCGCTTCACGGCTGACACACCGGGATGGGCGCCGACGCCTTCAAAGTCGTCCAGGCGCACACCCTCGGAGTGCTCTGCTTCGAGGGCATGGGTGTAAAACGCCGGCATGCCCCGATCCCACGAGACCTGCACGTGCGACAGGGTCAGACCGTCCACCCAGGCGGCGTATATCCCTGGAATGTCGTGGGCGAACAGGTTTTGCGAGGGTTCAGCGACCGGTCGCAAATCGAAGTCTCCTCCCGCCACGTCGTTCAAACGGCTGTTCTTCACTTTCAATTGTACGTGATCGAACGAGATGTCGTGCAAGACCCCTTCCGGCGTCCCATCCAAGACGATACCGGCCTCACTCTCACACGTGATCCCGTCGAACCGGATGTGCCTGAGCTGCCCCAAGGAAACGTCTTTCTCTACCCGGGCCGCCGAGATGTGGATCGGCTCGCCATTTCCCCACCAGTCGCCCGTATGCAACCGCGTCTGGATGACCATGTTGCTGAAACAGAGGTTTTCGATCCCCCCCCGCTGCCGGAGAAAAATCCCGACCCCCCGGTTCGAGTCGGTGATGACGATGTTGTTGAACGTCATGTTCCGCATGGGGTTCTGGTCCCATCCCCCGATGCGGATGGCGCTGGACCGGGAGACCAGCTGCAGTTCGACACGACGATGTTCCCGCACGGGCGGT
>DASYBA010000060.1:0-5917 GCA_036501005.1 Candidatus Xenobia bacterium
ACCGGCGGCAAGCGGGCCCCCATCTGCGTAGTGTACCTGCTGGGTACGGCCGTATCGATTTACGCCTTCTGGCGGGCCACCGATCCGTGGATGAGTGGAGTCAGCTTGTTTGCGGTGGGCTTCCTGGTCTATGGACCGCAGTTCCTGGTGGGCGTCATGACGGCCGACGTCGTCACTCGCCAGGGCGCGGCCACGGCCATCGGGTTGACCGGGTTCTTCGGCTATGTCAGCCAGGTGATTTCGGGGTGGGGGCTGGGTTCGCTCGTCGATCGCTACGGGTGGTCCCTCAGCTTCGAGCTCCTCATGGTCTCGGCGGTGCTGGGTGCCATTCCCTTCGTGCTGTGCTGGCGTGTCGGCCCGACCTCGGAAGAGGCCGTGCTCGCCAGCCTGGAGCGGTGATTCCGGTAACATCTCGTTGATTGCATGGGGGCGCAGGGTCCGCTAGACTGCAGCCATGCAAAGGCGAGATTTCCTGGCCTTGGCGCTGTTGGCGCTGATGCCGCGGCCGGCCCGAGCCGACCGGGACCTGCAGGTTCGAGTCGACTGCGTCGAACTGGCCGCGGACGGCACCAAGACCGCCGAGCGGAGCTTTAGCGTCCAGCCCCTGGCGGGGCGCAACCAGAGCTTCCGGCTGTCGCCCGTCGTATCGCTTCGTCTGGAGAGCGAGAGCGTTGGCGATCGGGTCCGCATTCGCTACACCATGGTCTATCAGTCGTCCCGGGGCGTAGAGACGTTCGGACCATCCCTGGCGACGCTGTCGGAAGGCAGCGAGGCAGCGTCCAATACGTTCTACCTCGACGATCGCACCTGGCAGGTCACCCTGACCCCGGTCGATACGGTGCCGAAGACCGTGGGTTGCCCAGACTGCAATGGTTCCGGCAAATGCTCGGCGTGCACTGGGTCGGGCCACGCGGTCTGCCAGACATGCCAAGGCAGCGCCAACTGCACGATTTGTGGTGGCAGCGGCTACTGCCCTTACTGCGCGGGCGCGGGCTGCGTCAAATGCGGCCATACCGGAGCTTGTGGGGCCTGCGCCGGCTCAGGACGCTGTGCCGCCTGCAACGGCCAGGGGTGGCGCACCCTGTGCGCCACCTGTGGAGGCAGCGGTCGCTGTCCGACGTGTGGGGGTACAGGGCGAGTGCCAGCCCCTGCCGGGGCGTCGTCAACGGCTACGCCGCCGGGGCTTTCGGCCAGACGCCTCGGGTGAGCTTCAGGAAGCGAATGACGGTGGCCAGCCGGCGCGCCTGCCCAGCCTCCATGGGCCGGAAGGTGACACCGAGCAGATAGCCCCCCTTAAGAAGAGGTTCGCAATGAACCACTTCTACGTCGGCCTTGACCACGCTGTTCGCATTGACCTTGAACCAGGCCCGCAGCACGGTGCCCACCGGCAACTCCCAGGCGGTGGCAATGCCCGCACCGCTGAAGCTGAGGTCCCGCGTCACGGCTTCGATGCAGCGGCCCTGCCAGCGAAGCTGGGTCTGGATCGCGCCCGATACGCGCAGGGCCCGGCGTTGCTGGTGGGCAGGGGCTGGACTGAAGGCCGGAAGCCGGGCTCCGTCGGTCAACTCGCAACCGATATCGAAGCCGTAGCCGTCGGGTGTCGCTTTGACCCAGACGGGGCGGGCGTTGACGATCATGCCGTCCCAGCCGGCGCCCGGGGCGACGTAGAGGGGATAGGCCTGTCCTGGGCGCAACACGCGGTTAAGCCGCATGCAGAGGCCTCGGGGCGAGACGTCCACCAGTTGACCCACCACCGGGGTCTCTTCGGCCGGCACGGCCACCTGCACGGGCAGGGCGCAAGGCACGCGCACATCCTGCCGCATCTCCAACACGTGTTCGAGGATATTGGTATCGGACATAGAACTCCTCACAGATCCATATCGACGGCGCGCCCATCAAGGCGCGTCGAGGCACCGCGTCCACCGCATACCGGCTCGACGGCTAACCCTATGAATTCAGCTCCTTGAAAAAAATTCCTTTTTCCATCTTCCACATGTTCCTTATACCCGCCAGCCGGCCCGGGGAAGATGAGTTGCTACGTTGGCGGGACGTGCTGGCGGGTCTGTATGTCGGATGGACGATACGCCCGTCAGCATGCTGGTACAGAGCCTCCTGTCCTTAGGCCCGCAGAGTCACGCCGCCTTGGGTCGCTAGAACAGCGGGGCGAGCCGGCTCCGCACGCCGGACTGGCACTGCTGCAGCGCAGGGTCTTAGTTCCGGGTCGGCACCATGGCGACCAGGTAATCGAGGACGTCCATGCCCGGAATGGCGCCGCTGGCGCTGGCGCTGACAGTGGCCTGGCCCATCTCGCCGAAGAAGCCACCCTGGCTGGCCTGGCCGTTGACGAAGCCTGGCCCCAGGAAGCCGCTGATCTCCTGGCCGTTCTCCTGCACGTTGATGGACGCGTTGCCGATGAACCCTGACAAGGTGTTGCCGTTGTGGCTAAGATTGACAGGCGCCTGGCCCACAAAGCCGTCGATGGTCCGATGGCCGGGGAGGCCTTCGATGTTGAGGTTGACCGAGTCCATGCCGTCTTCACCGAAGACGCTGGCCCGGTGCTCGTCGCCGTTGATCTGTAGATTGACACCGCCCATGCCGGCGATGCCCGAAATAGTCATGGATGATACCATAGCGCTAATCCTCCTGATCGAATCTATATGTATGGGAGGATCATAGCGATGGGGGCTCTCTACGGGTTACCGAATTGTTAACACCTGACAGCGGACGGTCGCCTATGAATGGGCGCGCATCGCGGGCGGTTGTCAGTGGCCGAGCTGCCGCCAGTCGGTCTCCGACACGTCGACGCCGTAGTGCTCAGCGGCCTTGCCGATGTTGGCAAAGGCCAGGTCACGGTCATCGTCGCTGACATCCGTCACCTGATCGAAGCGGGCCAGGGCGTTCCGCACGTGCGAGGCGTCGGTCAGCGGTTCCTTGCGTTGCTTCGGGAACGCATAGACGCTATCAGGCAGGTCGCTTCGAGTCGTCAGGTCGCCGTGTTTGGTGTGAGGTTTCCACGTTGTACGCATCACCGGTGTTCATTCCCACGGTGGGACCTCCCAAAGCACCTCTGCCAGGCGGTTTCGTCAACCGGTGCTGTCCAGGGTCTGGCTCTGGAACTTGATGTAGACGGACTTCTCGTCCCACGTGCCGGCGCCGTTCGGAATGTAGAAGCGAGACACGCCGTCGGGTTCGCTGGCCCGCGTCGGGTCGCCGGAGTTCTGGTGCAGATCGTGGATGCCGCTCTTGCCGGGCCCATCATTGTACATCTGTCCGCTCAAAGACACGCGGGACGATTGTTGGGCCATGGTCATCAACTGCTGGTGCAACTGGTCGTCATCCACCTGTTGGAAGTCGGCCTCGGTAAGGCCATCTTTCACATACGACTCGTTGCTGCCCGGGGTGACCCCGTCTTGCGGCAGCGACGTCACGGTCTGGTCTCGCACCGCGTACTCGACGTTCGACCCGCCCTGCGAACCGTCTGGGTTCTCCATGGAATGCACGTTGATGTCGGCTTCGTAGGTCTGCCCCTGGACGTTCAAGTCCATGCGGGCGTGCGGCTCACCGTGGCCGCCGTGCAGGACGACCTCGTGATCGAACTCGCCCGTGACGGTGCCCGGCTGTTGCGGGCTGTTCCCGTGGGACACGAATCTTGGCCCGCCGAACCCGTTCACGCCCGCCATGGTGGACCTCCTCAGCCGTGTATACCTTCTTTATACACGCCGTTCAGGTTGTTTGTCCAGTGCCCGCCTTGAAAATATCGTCCAGCAGGTAGGGCACGGTCGCTTCCAACTGGTGGTAGTTGCAGTCCCGGGGCGGCTTGTCCGGCCGCCACCGAGAAAAGGTGGCGGCGTGCCTGAAACGGTCGCCCTGCAGGTGCTCGAAGGCCACCTCGCACACCAGTTCGGGCCGCAGCGACTCCCACTGCTGGTCGACGTCGGAACGCCACCGGCTGGGCCCTCCCGGCGTGCGCCCCGACCCATACGAGGCCGAGCCGGTCGGATCCCGGTACGGCTCCAGCCGGCCCACCAGCGCCTGTTTCTCAGCCGCCTTGAAGCTCGACGTGTGCCCCACGTGGTGGAGCACCCCGTCGTCGTCGTAGAGACCCAACAGCAGCGACCCGACGGCCTTGCCCTCGTGGCCCCGCAACCAACGGAAGCCGCCCACCACGCAGTCCGCCGTGCGCTGGTGCTTCACCTTGACCATGATGCGCCGGCCCGGCGCATAGGGCTGGCGCACATCTTTGGCCACCACGCCGTCCAGGCCCGCGCCTTCGAACCGTTCGAACCACTGCCGGGCCATGTCGGGGTCCCGGGTGGCGGGCGTGAGAAAGAGCGGTGGGCGAGGCGACAGAAAGGCCTCCAGGCGCTCTCGCCGCAGACCCTGAGGCTGGCCGGACAGGTCTTCACCGTCGGCGCAGAGCAGATCGAAGGCGACCAGGGAGGAAGGCATGTCAGCCGCCAGCATGCGCACCCGGGACTCGGCCGGGTGAATGCGCAAGGAGAGGGCATCGAAGTCCAGTCCGTGCGGGCCCACGATGACGATCTCGCCATCCAGGACGCACCCCGGGGGCAACACCTCCCGCAGGCCTTTCTCCAACTCTGGAAAGTACCGCCCCAGCGGTTTCTGGTCGCGGCTTTGCAGCAGCATGTCCTGCCCATCCCAGAACACGACGGTGCGGAAGCCGTCCCATTTGGGTTCGTACAGCCAGGTTTCCCCTATCGGCATGTCCCGGCTGAGGTTCGCCAGCATCGGTTCGACAGGCGGCTGAAGGGGCAGGTTCATCAGGGCAGGTCCAGCGGTTGCGGCGTGCCGGTGATGGCGCTCTTGACGTGCCTCAGTTGCCGGGCCAGCGCGATGGTGATGCGCCCAGACTTCAGGCAGACCAGGTCGCAGGGCGGCACCAGGGGACTGGTCCAGACGTCCCATCGAGTGTGGCTGGCGTCGGTCACGAGGTAGTGATCGGTCGCCCACGAGCGCCCGGCCAGGGTCAGGTGGTCATGGGCCGACAGCCGACCGTTCTGGCGCACGTTCAACGGCATGCCCCCGCCCACCACCGCTTGCGGAGGCACCTCGACGGCCGGCTGGTCGTCCCGCTTCAGGATGACGCGGGTCACGCCGCCCGGCCCCAGCAACTGTTTGACCACCGTGGCCTGGTGGTTTTCCTCGGTGACCAGCTCGAACCAGCTCCCGCCGGGCTCATGGCCGGTGCAGTCGAGTTCCATGGTCGACCGGGTGCCGTCCGACGTCACGACATCGTACACCGCGCCGCTGCCCACGATGGGATCCCATATGCCGATGAGGCTGGGCAGGCGAAACTGGGCGAAGGCCGGCGGGTGTATCGAAAACACCGCCAGCGCCGCCCACCCGAGGAGCTTCATGGCCTCGACCGCAGGAGCGCCCGGGCCGGCGCCGCCTCGCGGCCCACCAGCTTGATGGGCAGGACGATGAGGTCGTACTGGCCGCCGCTCACGTTGCGGAGATCCAGGCCCTCCACGATGACGACGTCGTTGCCCAGCAAGATGCGGTGCGTCTCTGGAGCCTTGGCCCCGAACACCTCGACCGAATTGTAGTCGATACCCACCAGCTTGACGCCATGGTCGGCCATGAGCTTGGCTGCATCGGGAGCAATGGCGACAAAGTCGGTGTGGAAGGTCGGATCGTCGTACAGTTTCCGATATGAGTTGCGGGTCTTGAACAGAATGCGGGTGGCGCCCCGCCAGTGGAAAGTACCCAGCTTCTTCGCATCGATGACGGTGGCGTCAGGACCGCAATCCAGCACTTCGGCTTCGCCCATCAAGACGTCGAGGGAGAGTTGCTCGACGGTTTTGCCGCCGGGAATGAAATGGAGGGGGGCATCGACATGTGTGCCCGTGTGAGCGCCCAGCTCGAGGGCGCTGACGTTGGCCACGTCGCCTCG
>DASYBA010000061.1:0-3574 GCA_036501005.1 Candidatus Xenobia bacterium
AAATCACCTACCCGTATCGAGACAAGGGGACCTATCTCAAGGCGGTCGCCATCACGGATTATCTTCGCAACCACTATACCTATAGCACCACGACCCCGCCCCCGCCGCCGGGCACGGACGTCACCGACCAGTTCCTGTTCCAGACCCGGGCGGGCGATTGCGAGCAGTTTGCGACGGCCATGGCGGTGCTGTGTCGGGCGCAGGGCATCCCGGCCCGCCTGGTGGTCGGTTATCTGCCGGGCAGCTTCAATCCGTTCAGCGGCGTATATGAGGTGCACGCGTCTGAAGCCCACGCCTGGGTCGAGATCGGACTGCCGATCTATGGCTGGCTCTCCATGGACCCCACCCCGGGCTGGACCGTCCTGCCTGGCGCAGGCCATACCCGCAGCCACTGGGTGCTGGGAGCGCTCCTCGACTACCTGGCCACCAACGTGAAGGTGCCGGCGGGGGTGCGGCGGGCGATTGTCGGGTTGCAGAAAGGGCTGAGAAGCACCCACATCCTGCAGGATGCACTGGTGCTGGCCGGGTGTCTGTTCCTGCTGTGGGCGGGGTCCAAGGCGCCTCGGCTGCGGGGGCGCGGCCGGGTCGCCCGCCCGCCGCCCGCGCCCGTGCCGGACTATCAGAATGTCCTGGAGGAGTACCAGCACATGCTGAGCCTCCTGGGCCGACACGGCTACAACAAGAGACCGGGCCAGACGCCGTCGGAGTTTGCGGCTCAGGTTCGGCTCGCGACCGTGGCTCGCATGACGCGTTCTTTCGAACAGTATCGCTACGGCCCCGACTCGAAGGCTTCGGCCGACGCCCTGGCGGCCCTGAGAGATGACCTGCGTTCTCTCAGGGAGTCGCTAGAGCGGACAGCATGATGGCGGTGGGTACCGCCTGGCCGGTCCACCGTTCGAAAGCCAGGGCGGCCTGGGCGGCCAGCATGTACAAGCCGTTGAACGTGCGAGCACCCCGTTGGCGGGCCAGCTCCAGGAGCGGTGTGGTACCCGGGTTGTAGATCGCATCCCATACGATACGATGGGAGAGGTCGCCGTCCAACGCTACCGGGCAGACGTCGGCGTGGCCGTGCATGCCCACCGGAGTGGTCTGCACGAGAGCGTCGTAGTGCGACATGTCGAGACACACGGGCCAGGGCTGGGCGACGCCTCCCAGATCTGTCGCCAACCTCTGGGCGGCTTCGGGTCGGCGCGCCAGGATATGGACGTGGGCGCCCGCTCCCAGCATGCTGTAGAGGAGAGCACGAGCCGCCCCACCGGCCCCCAGCATGGCCACCCGCAGGCCTCGCAGCGGCACGCCCACCTCCTCGTTCCACGCCTGCAGAAAGCCGGGGGCATCGGTATTGTCGGCCTGCATGCCTTGACGGGTGAACGTGAGGGTGTTGGCGGCCCCGATAGCCTGGACGGCCGACGAACGACGGGCGACATAGCGCAGCACAGACTGCTTGTAGGGGATGGTGACGTTGCACCCGCGCCAGCCCAGGGCCTGCAGACCCTCCAGGGCATCCGACAGACGGGTGGGAGGGATATCGAACGGCAGGTAGATGCCATCCAACCCAATATATCGGAAAGCGGCGGCGTGCATGACGGGGGAGAGCGTGTGCCCCAGCGGATGTCCCAGAAGACCAGTGCGCATATGCGCCACTTCCTGGTAGAGGCCGCTCCCCCTTCCCGTATCGATTATGATTTGGTTACATCTGTTAACGAGTTGTTCACACCAAGATCGGGCGGCCGATGGTATGCTGTGGGCACCAAAATAAATAGACGGTCAGGTGCGCTTCAATGACAGACAATACCATCCAGCCACGTTTACAGAGCCAGCTTCGGCTGCAGGCCGCCGCCGCCCCCCAGGGTCCGGTCGACGCGGTCGAAATCGGGGGACGTCCCGGTCCGGGGCCCCGGCCCCCATCGCCCCGGCCGCCGGCCCCTCGGCCTCCCGAGCCACGACCCCCGGCCCCTCGGCCTCCCGAGCCACGACCCCCGGCGCCTCGGCCTCCGGAGCCTCGTCCTCCTCATCCTCCCGAGCCTCGGCCTCCCGAACCTCGTCCGCCTCATCCTCCCGGGCCTCGTCCGCCGGAACCGCGGCCGCCGCATCCGCCGCATCCGCCTGAGCCCCGTCCCCCCGAACCTTGGCCGCCGGGACCCTCGCCGGAGCCTTTGACGCCGGTCACCGTCGACGCGCAGCCGATACAGGACGCCGATGGCAACCTCATCGGCGTGACCGACATCAGCATTCGCCAGATCGACAACCAGACCAACGGGGTTGAACAACAGTACGACCCGAACCAGCCGCAAGAACAGCAGTTGACGCTGCCCTACGGCTATCCGAATGAATACTACGGAGTCGGCGTATCGTGGGCCGACGGCAGCCAGTACCAGGCCACCGTGCCCGATTACGGCTCCGGCGCCTACGTCCCGGTGTCAGGCCCGAATCAATAGGCTACTTTTGTATCGACGGCATGGGGAGGCCTCGGTCCCTGAACAGCGAGACCAGTCGGAGCTGTAAAGGCAACTGGCCGGTCAGCAGGCGATCGAGGTGCTCCCCGTCCAGCACGAGCATCTCCACGGCGGAGTCGGCGCGCACCGTCGCGGAGCGGGTCGACTGCAGCAGGGCGCCATATTCCCCCAGGATCTCGCCCACGCCCATGCCCGAGCCGACCGTCTCCAGCCGACCATCCTCCTGGCGGACGTGCACCGACACGGTGCCCTCGGCCACCACGAACAGTTCCTGGTCGGTAGCCCCTTGTTCGATAATGGTGGCCCCGGCTGGATAGTGGCGGTGCTGGCACGAGCGCGCCAGATCCGATACGACCTCGTGGGGAAAGCCGAAGAACACTCGAGTCTGGCTGAGAAGGTGGACGTCCTTCCAGAACTTCGGAAAGAAGTTCCAGAGGTTGTTGGCCACCACGAACTCCCGGAAGATGTCGGGCGGAATGCGCAGCAACACGGTGGGACTGGACGTGGTGACGTTGTGCGAGACGGCTTCTGCCCCGAGCAGATCCAGCTCGCCGAAAAAAGCGCCGTCCTCCAGGGTGCCGACGTGCTGCCCTCGAGAGGTCGCCACGGCTCGCCCTTGCAGAACGATGTACCAGCCGTCGGCCCGCTCGCCTTCCGCCACCACCGTGGTGTCGGGCAGGACGGAGCGAATCTCTCCCTGGCACAGGAACTGCCACATCCAATAGCTGGCGTCGGCCAGCTTGAAGCTCGCCAGCGTGCTGGCCAGCTTCACGGTATAGGCGGTGCGCACGGGCCTTTGCGTGATGAGGTTCCAGACCATGCCCGGGCGGGCCAGCGAATGGCCGCGTAGCTCGGGCGGCATGGGGTGGGCGTGCATGAAGACTGTGGTCGGATGCAGGTTGCGTTCGGCACACAGCCGCGCCCACTCGCGGGCGTCGAAGTGGATGGGATCGCCGTTGGTGCCGCCCGCCTCCCAGAAGACGATGTCTTCTTTGCCTTTGACCAGCAAGGTCAACGGATCATAGGCGGGGTCGAGAAAGCCCTCGGCTTTCATGGCGTCGAGGCCGTATTCGCCTCGCCACGGCCCGGTGTCGCTCGAGAACACCAGGCTGTGCGTA
>DASYBA010000062.1:0-1690 GCA_036501005.1 Candidatus Xenobia bacterium
GCAGCAGCCCAAGCTCCGTACCCTGCGGCGACGCAGCCCACCGCCCGGGTCCCTGCGGCATCAGTGGGGCGCGAGCTAGTGCAGCCAGGGCGCTCTCGCATGGGGGCGCCTGGGGGGCGCCAGCAAGCGGGCGGGGAGAGATCCCATGCCGGCCCGCGCCTGAGGGGGTCTGGGGGCTCCCTCCCCCAGCCAGCCCCCCCGAACTACCGGGCAAGCGATCACCCCCACCACCGGGCGCGGGCCGGCAGCCCCGGGATCTCCCCCCGCCCCCCTCCCCGCAGTCCAGGGATCTCTCCCCCCTGAATCACTCAGTCTTGTTGAACTCCGCGATCGCCACCCCGCACATCACCGCACCCATCACCGCGACGATCCCGAGCGACAGCCCCAGCGGCACGATCCATCCGCCCCACGACACCCCCGGCGCCAGCACGTTCATCGCCGACGGGCTGATGTTCAGATGACTGAACACCGCCCGCCGCATCGGGTCAACGATGTAGGTCAGCGGGTCGATGCGGGTCAGGACGGTCAGCCAGGTCGGCAGGCCGGTCAGCGGGTAGAGCGCCCCGGACAGGAAAAACAGCGGCAGCACGAGCATCTGGGTCAGCGCCATGAACGCCTGGAACTGCTTTATCCGGGCCGCCATCATCACGCCGAACGCGGTGAGCGTAAATGACAACAGGAGCAGCTCACCGATTAGCGTGAGCAGCAGAATGGGGTTGTAGGGGACCCCGGCCAGCCCGGCCAGGATCAAAACGACAATCCCCTGGAATGTCGCCACCGTCGTTCCGCCGAGGCATTTGCCGAGCACAATTGCCCCGCGACTCACAGGAGCCACGAGCATCTCGCGCAGGAAGCCGAACTCGCGGTCCCAGACGATCGAGCCGGCCGAGAAGATCGCGGTGAACAGGACGCCCATGGCGAGCACGCCCGGGTAAATGAAGGTCCTGAAGTTAATCCCCGGCGGCAGGCCGTGCCCGGCGAGCGACCCGAGCCCGGTCCCGAGCACGAACAGGAACAGGAAGGGCTGGATCAGCGACGTGACCGCGCGCAGCCGGTCGGTGCGGAACCTGATCAGCTCCCGCCGCCAGACGACGCTGATCGCCCGCAGGTCCTGGCGCAAGCCGTGCTCGGGCACGGCGACCCGGATGACGTCGGTGAGGGTTTCCCCGGCGGGCGCCGCGGGTGCTTCGGTGGTTGGGCTAGCCATTTCTCATCTCCTCCCCCGCATGCGCTGCGCCATCGCGCGCATCGCGTCCGCGCCGGTTGCCTCGGTGTCACGGATGGTCCGTCCGGTGTAGGACATGAACACGTCGTCCAGGGACGGCCGTGACACGTGCACCGACCGGATGGGCACGTCGAGCTCGGAGAACAGCCGCGGCACGAACTCCTCGCCGGATTCGACCGAGAACGTCACCAGTCCCTCGTGGACCGAGGCCTCGAGGCCGAACCGGTCCCGCAGGTCGGCGATGGCCTTGTCGTCGTCGGCCGTGCTGATCTGCACGCGGTCCTTGCCCACGCTCGCCTTGAGCGCCTGCGGTGTGTCGATGGCCACGATCTTGCCGTGGTCGATGATCGCGATCCGGTCGCAGTTCTCGGCCTCGTCCATGTAGTGCGTGGTGAGGAAGATAGTGATGTCCTCGCGGCGCTTGAGATCGTTGATGTAGTTCCAGATCGACGACCGGGTCTGCGG
>DASYBA010000063.1:0-5831 GCA_036501005.1 Candidatus Xenobia bacterium
CTATCTTCGCCGGAGCCTGCCAAACTTTGATGGCGATCATTGTGAAGGCGATGATACAGGTGGCGGGGCGGCGAGATCCCGCCGCAGCAGGAGCACGGTGACGTCGTCCACCTGCTGGCTCGCGCCCACCAAGTCCATGACAGCTCCGAGCAGGGACGGCAACGCTTCATGCCCGTGCTGGCCCAGTTCAAGTTCTACCCCGTCGTCCATGAGCCGGGTCCCGTCGGCCATCAGCGTGTCAGTCAGCCCGTCGGTGTAAGCTAACAGGGTATCCCCTTGGTGCAGGTGGGCCCGGTGCAGCGTGTAGGGGGCGTCGGGAAACCACCCGGCCAGGAGGCCGCCCTGAGGCCATGTTTCCACCGTGCCGTCGACCCGCCGGACCATGGGCGGCGGATGACCGGCGTTGGCCACCACGACCTCTCCCCCAGCGTCCAGCCGGATCACCAGGAGCGTGACGGAGATGCCGTCCGGCGTGCTCTCGCACAGCTCCTGGTTGATGCGGACCAGCATATCGTGGGGCGCCAGCGCCGACCAGCGCAAAATCATCTGGTGCAGGCTGCTGACCAGGAGGGCGGCCGAGATGCCCTTGCCCGTCACGTCAGCCAGCACGCAGCCCAGCCCCTCCGGCGGATGGAAGAACTGCACCAGGTCTCCACCGACCAGCTCGTGGGGTCGCCACGTCCACTCGATGGCCCAGCCACCGACGGCCGGGGTGGCCCGCGGCAGCAAGGCCTGCTGGATGTCTCGCGCGATTCTCAGTTCGCGCCGCGCCAGTTCCCGTTCCGCGGCCAGCTCAGCCAGGCGCTGCTGTTGCCGGGCTGTGGCCTGGGTGAGCGCTCCGGTCAGGACCCCCACAACGGCGAAGAAGGGAGAGGTGGCAATCAGGCGGTCCAACACTACGAAGGCCGGCTCGTGCAGGCTGGCCAAGGTCAGCCCAGCCAGCGAGGTGACGGCGCTGAGCAGACCGGCCACGGGTCCATAGGCGGTGGCGCACTCCAGAATGAAGACGAGGAACAGCATCACCAGGGGGCTTCGTACGCCGTTGGTGCCTGTCACGATGGCCGTCACGGCCAGGAACTCCAGGGGGAAATAGATCGCCTCCCGGCGTTGCTGGTGATGCCGATACCACAGAGCCAGCCCGGCGAAGGCCAGAGAAAGGCCGGACAAGGCCCATGGATGGGCAATCGGTATCTGGAACCAGAGAAGCACGACCACGGCCGAGACCATGAAAATGGCCGGAGTGACCCAGGTAATCTCCAACATGTGTGCCTCCGTGGGGAGCAGAGCACCCTATCTTGGTGCGATGCGTGGTCGGCCCCGCCCTGATGGGGATCAACGAAGCCCGTCGGAACCGAACTATAGTATAGGCCTATGCACTATCGCGTCGCCCTCGTCACTCTCCTTTTGACTGCTGCATCGGTGCTGGCCAACGTATTGCCCTCGCCCATCCACACCGGGGGAGAGCTGCAACCGTTCACCAGCAACGTCGTGACCGGGACCTTTCGGGGCCAGCAGCACTGCTACGTGTGCTCCCTGGTCCTCAATCACCCCGCCGTGGTGGTGTTCTCGCGGCAGATCGACGGGCCGACCACCCGCCTGGTGCAGCACCTGGATGGATTTCTGCATGAGCACATGAAGGACAACCTGGTGTGCTGGACGGTCTTCCTGGGGGCCGCCGGAAGCGATGCCGAGGTGGCCTTGGAAGATCGGGCGTATGCCTTTGCGACCGGCAACCACCTTGATGTCCTTCCCATCACGGTGCTGGGTGATCCGCAAGGCCCACCCGGGTATCGAATCCCGGCCAGCGTGCACGTGCTTGCGTTAATCACCCACGGGCGCCGCATTCTCCAGAGCTGCTCCTTCGACAAGGCGCATTGGAACAATGCCGCGGCCGATACCATCACGGCCGACATTCACCGGGTGCTGCGGCTCAACTAGATCGTGCGTGGGCGCTGGAGGCGGGTCCTGCGCTCGGAAAGCGACCCACGAGTGGAACATAGCGGGCTGGGCGCGACGTCAATCCAGGCGCCTGATCTTGGGGACGGCACTCAGCAGGTCCTGGCCCAGGAGGCCGCCTCATATCGGGCGGCCCGTCTTCGATTGCGGCGCCTCGTGCCTCGGGCTGGCCTGGTCGGCGTGCTGGCCTGGGCCGTGGGGGTCGCCTTTCGCGATTGCCTGGTCTGGGCCGAGGACGCTCGGGATGCCTTCGTTTATCACCTGCATGCCGTCAGCCCTTGGGCCTTCGGTTGGCTCCTGGCGGTGGTGGTCCCTGGCTGCATGGTCAGTGTCTGGCTGGTGAGGCGATTCGCTCCGGAGGCGGCTGGCAGCGGTATTCCCCACCTCAAGGCCATCATGCACGGGGCGCGGGATCTGGCCGGATGGCGAGTTCTGCCCATCAAGTTCCTGGGCGGGGTGCTGGGTATCGGATGCGGCATGGCGCTGGGCCGAGAGGGCCCGACCACCCAGATGGGCGGTGCGCTGGGCCAAATGCTGGCCGATGCCATGGAAATGGGGCCCCGGGAGCGACTTACTCTCATCGCGGCGGGCGCTGGGGCGGGTCTGACGGCGGCGTTCAATGCGCCCATCGCGGGGACCATTTTTGTGCTGGAAGAAATGCAGCGCGATTTCACGCCCGGCGTGTTCGTCGCCACGCTGGTGGCCACGGTGATAGCCGATGCGGTGACCCGGGTGCTATCGCATAGCCAGGAAGCCGTCATTGCCATCCCGGTATTCCAGACGCCGCCGATGGCGGTCGTGGGGCCCTGTCTCATATTGGGGGGCCTGGCCGGACTGTTGGGCGTGCTCTACAACCGAGGGTTGTTGCTGAGTCTCGACGTCCTGCCCCGTCTGGGGTGGCGCGGCCCGATGCTGGTAGGCATCAGCGTGGCTGTCTCGGCATACTTCTATCCCAGCCTGGTCGGTGGCGGCCGTTCGGTGATTGACCATCTCGACAGCTTGCACTTCGGCTTCGGCATGCTGGTGGCGATCTGGTTGTTGCGGTACCTGCTGACCATGCTGTGTTATGGCAGCGGTGCGCCGGGCGGTCTATTCGCTCCGTTGCTGGTGCTGGGAGCGCTCCTGGGGCTCGGGGTTGGACAAGCCGTCCACGCGTGCTGGCCTTCTCTGGACGTGGCCCCCGCGGTCTATGCCGTCGTCGGCATGGCGGCCTACTTTACGGCTATCGTGCGGGCCCCCTTGACGGGGATCATCCTCATAGTGGAAATGACCTCCAACTACAACCTCACGCTGCCGCTCCTGGTGGGCAGTCTGGCCGCCTACGGAGTCGCCGAGTGGCTGGACGACGAACCCATCTACGAGGCCTTGTTGGAGCGCGACCTGCGGCAATCCCGGGGAGGCATGACGCTTCCAGAAGCCATGGAGGTGGAGGTCAAGGTCTATGCCGGGTCGGCCTTCGACGGAGTGGCCGTGAAGGACCTGGGCTTGCCGCCCGGCTGCGTTCTCATCACCGTTCGTCGCGGCCTGCGGACCATCGTCCCCAACGGTCAGACGGTCCTGCAGGCTTGGGACCGACTGACAGCCGTGGTGGGGCCGAACTCGGCCGCCGGGATGCTCGCCTTGCGACAGGGAACCGTCCTATCGAAAAGCAAGGATGCGGCTGAAACTGTCTCTTGAGGCCTGGGCTGCCGGGCCGGCCTCGTTCGCGAGCTGCCCTATGCTTTGATGGGCGTCAAGGCGACGGCTTCCAGTACAGGTTTTACTAACGGACCATGAGGCTACTTGCATCGACCCTGGCGATCGTCGTCTGGTTTGTCACGATCGCATCGGCTGCCACTGTCGGAAAAACCGCCCAGCGGTCCTATGAGGATGGGTGTGTGCAATACTGGGTGCATCACGACGCGGTTGCCCTCAACGAATTCGCGGCAGCCAGCCGCGCCGATCCTTCAGCTCCCATGCCGCATCTGATGCAGAGCCGAATCTATCTGCGCATGGGCCGGCTTCAGCAAGCCGAGTCTGAGATTCAGAGAGCCGTTTCAAGCCTATCCCGGGCCACGGATGAGGATCGCTATCTGATTCGTGCCTGGGCAGCCCATGTGGACGGGACCACCCATGTTGCCCGGCGCGAAGCCGCGTTGGAGGACGCTCGTCGAACCGCCGAGACTGGCATAGCGATCTATCCGGAGTCTGTCGAGCTGTATCTTCTCCGAGGCGAGTTGGAGCCCAATCCGGTCCGTGAGGCCCCCTATTTCCTGGCGGCTCGGAGGTTGAACCCCCGCCACCCCTTTACGCTCCGTTGGTACCCTCCGAACCTGCCTCTCCCTCAGGTCGCCTGTGGGCCCGGGGAGACCGTGTCGCCGCCGTCGCAAAGTCCTCGTCTCTTCTCCGGCCTCGGAGCAGTGCACATGCGGATCACGACCCGGGATCCGCGTGCTCAGGCGTATTTCACGCAAGGACTGTGTTGCCTGTACGCCTACGTGTCGCCGCCGGCGTCGTCTGCCTTCCTGGCCGCCATCAAATTCGACCCCCACTGCGCCATGGCGTACTGGGGTCTCAGCTTCTGCACCGGGCAGTCGTATCTGCCGCTCCCGGTGGCCGAGAAGGCGCTCGCGCTGGCCCGCCAGTTCGGCACTGTCAAAGAGCAGTGGTACTGCAGCTTGCGCGTCCTCCAACTGCAGGGCCGCCCTGACCAGTTCTTGTACGACTTGTGCGGTGCGATGGTGCACTTTCCCGATGACGTCGATCTGTGGGTCTGGCGGGCCACCTGGCGAGGTTTCCTGGGTGAGACGGGCGACGACGGCCGGACCCTGCAGGGAATTCCCTTCGACCTGGCCGCCCGGCGTATCCAGCCGGATCATCCGTCGCCCAACCACGAACTCATCCACGGCTACGAAATCATCAACCGACCCATGCTGGGCTGGCCTTATACCTGGGGCTTTCGACGGTCCGCGCCCAATCTGCCGCATGCGCAGCACATGCAGGCACACCTGGCCATGCGGCTAGGACGTTGGAAGGAAGCCCTGCAGTGCACTGAACGCTCGGTGCGGCTTTCCCAGGAGGGTTTTCCGGAACTGGATCGAGATCATCACCTCAACATCCTCATGTGGGCACTAGGGCACGAGGGCTGCTTCAGGGCCGCACAGGCCGCGCCCCGATCGCGGGCGCAGGACTTGTCCTGGCCACGCATGTTGCGCCTGAAACTGGATGACAAGGCGCTGGCGGCGTGGGCGCATACCCGTCTCAACGGCAGCGGAGACGGGTGGTACCTCGGCGCGCTGGCCAACCTCGACCAGGGGCACTGGCAGGCTGCAAAGCAGCAATTGCAGCACTTCAAAGATATCCGCGGGGTATGGTATGGTGCCGATTTGGACGACTGGCGCACCGAGGTCGACAGTCGTATTCAATACGAATCGGGCAAGCAGGCTCAGGGCATTGCCGCGGTGCGAGCCATTGCCCGCTGGGTGGACGCCATCGCCGGGACCTCGGCGGAAGGGTGCCGGTGGGGGCAGGGCGCCTACTACGACAATTTGTGGGCGGAGATGGCGTTGGGCGCGGGACGGCTGGATGAGGCGCAGGAAGCTTTTTGCGAGGGCCTGGCCCACGAGCATGGCTCCATCGTGGCTGTGCTCGGCTTGCAGGTGGTGTCGGAACGCAAACACCAGGCAACTCTGGCCGCGAGCTACGCGGCCCGCGCCCAGGCCGTCTGGAGCCAGGCCGATCCCGGTGCCCGGGACCGACTTCTGGCCCGCCTAAGAGCGATCGCCAACCGGCGCGCCGAGCCATTTTGACCGGAGGAGGCGCGGGGTGCGACGAGGTGCTGCCACTCAGGACTTTGGCAGCAACTCGCCCACCGACGTTGAGGGAACCAACCCGTG
>DASYBA010000064.1:0-3043 GCA_036501005.1 Candidatus Xenobia bacterium
CAAGACGAGACCTCCCCCCCACCGCCGCCGGGAGCAAATTAGGGGTGTAGGCGAGGGCTGGGGGCTGCGAACGGCGCACCGCCAACCGGAAGGGGGTCTCGGCCTGCAGCGGTGGGTCTGGCGGCTGCGTGGCCGTGGCACCACTGGGGTGGGCCGGGGCCGGCAGTTAAGAAGAAAGCGAGGCCTGGCGGCTGCGACACCGAGGCACCGCTCGGCGGAACGGGTCCCGGCTGCGAAGGGGGCACCACCAGGCCGGGGCCGGGACGTGTCGACGCCGTCCGGTCACGATCGCCGTACCCCCTTGCATGTGTCGAGCCGGCACCGAGACAGACGCAGGGCCACCCCTGACTGGGTCACGGTGCGCGGCGATACTCGTTTGGGCAGGCCGGCCTGACGGGCCGCGTTCGATACCAGGGCGGAGAGGCTAGCGCTGTCGAGCGCGGTGCCGTCTGGGTTGAGGAAGAGCGCCTCCGGGCTGGTTGCGGTGGCCAGGCGGGGCCGGCCTACCCGAATCCAGGACTCGACCCAGCCGTGCGGGTCGGCGGCCAGCTCGACACGCGCCGTCGTCGGTGGCTGGTCGGGAATGTAGATGTCGTCGAGCGGGATGGCCGACACCGGGAGTGACAGGAGCCGGCGGGTGGTGATGCCTGTGCGGTAGAGCAGGTCCAAGGCGGCCCGGTCGCGCCAGCCGAGGGCCCGGCCCATAGGCGTCCGGTGATCGGTGGCCAGGTCCGGCGCCAGGAGCAGCGCCTGCGCTTCCAGCGCCGTCAATTCATTGGCCGTCTCTCGGGCCGAGACCGGCAAAGGCGCCAGGTCGGCCGCCGGGTCGTTCTGCAGGTCGCCGCTC
The DNA here is from genome assembly GCA_036501005.1 of Candidatus Xenobia bacterium. Classification (GTDB taxonomy): domain Bacteria; phylum Vulcanimicrobiota; class Xenobia; order RGZZ01; family DASYBA01; genus DASYBA01. Next base: position 848 of record DASYBA010000064.1, read on the forward strand.
CGTTCCAGGTACCGCAAAAAGCAGCGCAGGGCGAAGAACTGCTCGGAGGGCACCAGGCCGCCGCAGCGGGGCACGGCCTCGCCGTGTTGGAGTGCGTTTCGCCAAGTGGTCACCATGGCCGGGGTGACGCCGGCCGGTGCCGTCACGTCCTGCTCCTGGAGGAAGGCCAGGAACGGCGCTACGGCATAGGTGAACGGCTGGGCCAGTTGAGGTGAAGCCTCCTGGCCGACCAAGTAGTGCTGCCAGGTGTTGAGCTGCGTATCGAACATAGAACCTCCTTTGGAGTGCGCGTTTAGGGAACCCGGCGCCGTCTGGGCGCGTGGGGAGAAGCCTGCCGCCGCTGGGGCGGCAGGCCAACCTTCAGACCATCAGGTTCAGTGCCGGTCGACCAGCGTATCGACCACCCGCTGGAGCTCGTCCCGGCGGGGGTTGGTGTAGACCTCGGTACTGGTGAGCCGCCGATGGCCCAGGAGCTTCTGCACGGCTCGCAGGTTGCCGCTTCGTTCCAGGGCTTGCACGGCGAAACCGTGGCGTATGGAATGTGGGGTCGCTCGGAAGTCGAGGCCAGCCTTCTCCCGCAGCACCGACATGAACCACTGGACGGTACGGGCGGTGAGGCGCACGTGGCGCCGGGTCTGGAAGAGGGGTGCGTCGGGTTCGACCGAGAGCCCGCGTTTCCGGTTGAACTCGAGAATCTTGGCCACGGCCTTCTGGGCGATGGCGTTGAGGGGCACCAGGCGGCCCATGTGGCCTTTCGTGGTGGTGGCTCTCAGGTGCAATTCCTGGCGGGGCTGGCCGTCCAGCGATACGTCGGAGACATCAATGGACACCAGTTCTGTTACTCGCAGGCCAGTATGCCAGTCGAAGACCATCAGAAAATAGTCACGGGGGCCAAAGGGATGCCGGGTGTCAATGGCGGCCAGCAGGGCCTTCATTTCATGAGGCGTCAGGTTGAGCATATCGATTCCTCACTTGCGCGGTTTGGGCGTGGGACACCCAGGGCTTGTGCCCCTGGCTGTCGGTGAAGGCTACCGCGCTGTACCGGAGGTGGTGTGCCTCAAAATCGATAGCTTCTCCTATATGGTTCGATACTGGTTCGAAAACTCCTATCGGTTTGGCAAGAATCTTCCAGAATTTTCTAGGTTTTCTGCGGTTTCGTCGGTCGGTGGGCGGCCCTGGCTACCCGAAAACCGCAGCGGGCGAGCCGGCGGTCTGCGTCTTCGTGTCGGCTGCAGTCACGGCGTCGACGCCCCCGGTCCCGGCCCACCCAGCGGTGCCTCGGCCACGCAGCCGTGACCCTCTTCCGCCTGGTGGTGCCCCCTTCGCAGCCGCCAAGCCTTCGCCAGCCCCCTGAATTGCTCCCGGCGGCGGTGGGGGGAGGTCTCGTGTTGCCTCGGGCCCGCAGGGCCCGCCGCACCCCCGTTGCCCCAGCCCCTGCCCTTTCCCCCCGTCAATGGCCCAGCCGCTGGGCCCCAGGTTGCCAGCTCCGGAGCTGGTTGCCAGCCCCGCCCAGCACAGCTTGCCCAGCGCTGGGGCGAAGCGGACCATTGACGGGGGGCTGGGCAGGGGCTACTCCTAGCCGTGCGGCGGGCCCTGCGGGTGGGGCAAGACGAGACCGCCGAAAGGATTTCGAAAGGCGGCAACGGATGACGGTCATGCGCCTTCCGGGAAGCCGGTCGCCAGCTCCAGGAGGTCGTGGGTATCGCATGGACCTTGAGCGCCCGCCCGCAGTATCGCAAGCACGTTCAGGACGGGCGCCAGGCGACAGAGGAGCCGTTGGAGCAGAGCGACACCGTCGGTAACACCAGCGGATGCCGTTCGCAGGCGGAGCAGGCCGGCCGCGGGCAGACGTCTTGCTGGAGCAACATGTCCCATGCCGCCGTGGTCGGCGGAGGAACGACGCCGACTGCGGCGGCCATCATCGAGCGCGCAACGGATGGATGGGCAGCGCGCTCTCGTGCAGAGCGGCAATGGCGCCCCCGGATGGGCCATATCTGAGCCCGATCGGATCTGCGCCTTCGCGGTGGAAACGTATTTTCTGGTTCAGCACCGTTTCTGGCACGTGGATGGGCCACGTCTGGATCCAGGCGTTCTCGCATGTCTCTTGCAGCTTGTACCGTGTCGTATTCGAACGTTCATACATCTCCCGTCCCGGCCCGACGCAAGCGTAGCTTGCGGGGCCGCTCCAGCACGGGG
>DASYBA010000065.1:0-8712 GCA_036501005.1 Candidatus Xenobia bacterium
CGAAGGTGGCGGTGATTTCGTTCTATGCCACCAAGCTGCTGGGAGCGGGGGAGGGGGGGGCGGTGCTGACCGACGACGAGGGGGTGGCGGCCCAGGTGCGGCAATGGCGGGACTACGCCAACCAGGAGCCGGACGGGACGAGGCTCAACGACAAGATGACGGACCTGGAGGCAACCCTCGCCCTGGGGCAACTGGAGCGGCTGCCAGAGGGCCTGGCGGAGCGGCGTCGACTGGCGCGGCGGTACCTGGCGGCGGGGCTGCGGGGGGTGGGCCTGCCCGAGGACGTCCCCGGCCACGCCTGGTACCGTTTCGTGGTGGAGGCGGACGATGCGGGGCAGTTGATGGAGCGGCTGGGTTCACGGGGGGTCCAGGCGGTTCGACCGGTGGCGCCGTGGGGGCGGGAGGGAATGCCGCCGGTGACGGCTCGGGCGTACGACACGGTGGTATCGATTCCGTGCTACCCGGGCTTGACCGACGCCGAACAGGAACAGGTGATTGAGGCATTCAGATAGCATTAAGGGCGGAACTCTCTGGTCGGTCGACTGGTCCAGCAAACGGCTGCAATCGGCGAAGGAGGGGCATATCTCATGCAACGTTGGCTTGCCCTCGTGGCGGTGATTCTGGGTCTTTCCATATCGGCTCAGAGAAGACGATTCTGAACGTCAACAAGCAGGGCATCAACTTCCAGGTGCGGACGTTCCAGGCCGGCCAGCAGTGGAAGGCCCGGCTGGTGCTGGTCAACCATACCGAAACGTGGGCCAAAGCACCCACCGTGAAGCACTGGGACGGGACGTTCAAAGCGATTTAGCCCGGGGACCGTTTTTCGTAACGAACGTGTCGCGTTACATCGGGTGATGTAACGCGGCCGGTTCGTTACACTCGAACCAGGGTGGTGATTGCTTCGTCAGGGATTGAGCGGATCCGCAGTGGGCACGACCAGGTTGATGGCGCCCATCAGGTCACCCACCATGGTCTTCTCGTCGGCCGCAATCGCATACACGGCCCGGCGCAAGACGGGGGAGAGCAACCCGCTCTCCTCCAAGGCACGCAGGCCCTCGCTGTGGACGGTTCCGCTGCCCTGCGGCATGGGTCCCAGGCCTCGAATCAGCATGCCGAAGGCATCGAGCAGCCAGGCACCGATCCAGGTTCGGGCCGGGCGGGTGGACGGGTCGACTCGTCCGTGCTGCAGTTCCGCCAGGGCTTCCCGATAGGACGACTGGAGGATGGTCTTGGCCTCCAGTCCCGCCTCCGTCAGGGGATGGGTGGTCTTGGAAAACACCAGCCACTGCTTGCTGGTCTTGTCGTGGGCCAGGCCCTTTTTGACCAGGCGGCCCGAGAGAAGGTCGTTGATCAAGCCGTGGGGCGGGTTCATGGTGCGAATCAACGCCTGGGCCCCACGCGGCTCGCCTGCATGGGCCTGGGCGATGGCCGACAGGTCTGTGTCCAGGTGGCCCGGCCAGTTCGGCCCCCGACCGGCCGACTTGTCCGAGGTAAAGGCCAGGGCACCGTCCTCCTTATACCTGAGGCCGGGGTCGAGAGACTCACCCAAAGCACCCAGTGAATCGATATTGCCGCCCGAGAATGTAACGAACCGGTCGCGTAACATCGCCCGATGTTACGCGACCCGCACGTTACTCAGCGAGATTTCTCCGCAGCCAGGCGGTGTAGGAGAAACCATGTCTGGCCACCGCCCCGCGGGCGAGTAATCATCAGTTCAACTCCTTTGCCCTGGAAGTCCAGAATGTCGCCCCATCTGAGGGTCTCCGAATCGAAACTCGTCGGGGGGCCCAGTTGTGCCAGGTCCGGGCGTTGGAGAAGGTCACTTTTCCATTCAGGCTGCCAGCGCCCCGACCGGGCACTGTCATGGACAAAGCCTGTATCTGATTGATTTGGCCCGACTTCGTAAAACCATCGATCTCCAGACCATCGTAGATGAGCAGACTTCCAAACGAGTCAGAGTCCATGTTCTGCTCCTCTTTGGAAGGGTTTCCCAGGGCGGCAGTCATCTGCCCTCTATTCATGTGCAGAGTCACTCCCCTACTGGCGGGGCGAAAGGAGACGCCGTCTGCTACGCCCCTCATCTCGATGTGGTCCAGCCACCCGGGGTCCACCTGTACTTTGGCCTCACGGAGCCGATGTTCACCTCCGCCCCCCGATCCCCCGCGTCCACACGGACGTTGAGGCCGTAACGAACCGGTCGCGTAACATCGCCCGATGTAACGCGGCCCGTGCGTTTCGAAAGTTTTCTGACGGCCCTCCATGAGTCCTCGCCCAGCCAGATATCCTGAGCCCTGTTCGAAAGAAGTTAACCGCCAGTTTACCTTCTGTCCGTGGCCATGCAGCAGGCCGGCAAGTACAGTCTGGGCATGTTCAATGCAATCGGTCGATACATCGCACGCTGGCGGAAAGAGCAGGGCTGGAACCAGGCCCAGCTTGCCCAGTATCTTGGCGTCTCACGAGTCATGATTGCCCACTGGGAGAACGGCCACCGACTCTTTCCCGACGAGCGCATCGCCCGACTCGCCACCACCCTGGGCGTGGACGAAGCCCGCATCACCGAACTCTGTCTTCCCGCACCCTACCCCGACTTGAAGCGCAAGAATACGGACCTCCTGCCTCCCTACCCCGTCAAAGGGTCACTGACCGACCTGCCGGCGGAATGGTCGGCCGGCCTCAAGCCTGCCATCCGAGACGAGATGGAACACGCCTTTCCCCGAGACTCCCAGCTCGAGCTGGGCGCCGCCCTTCGTTTTCTGGAGGTCGGTGAACTGTGCTTCGTGCGTCTCACCGACCTCGACTGCCGATTCCTCATCATTGAAAAAGGCACGCAGAAAGCCGCCAGCCACTTGTGGCGACACGCCATCCTCATGCGGGGCAAGAACCGTACCCTCCTCATCATCCCACAGGTTTCCATGATCGTCGTCGCCCAGTCGACAGAGCGCCGCGTCGACTTCCTGGCATGGTGGCACGGCAAGGACTGCGAGATGTGGGTCGATATCGAACTGGACGGCGGCTTTCACGCCCAGACCGCCAACGACGACGCCCGCCGCGCGTGGGGCCTGGGCCTGCCTCGCCTGGGCTACCATGCCGGTCACACCGAGTCGAAGGACTTCGTCAAGCAGGTCGCCGCCGACCTGACCCGGCTAGAATCTCGCCTGCGCTGACGGTTGACAGGACTCGGCAGCGACAACCGTGAAGGGGGCCCGCATGGGCGAGCTGCTGTTGCCAGACCAGTTGCAGTTGCTGCTGGAGAGTCCCCAGGACGGCAGCATTCCGTTCGACACGTCGTCCTGGTTCAGCGACACCGTCAGGAGCGCCGTGGCCTGGGAGCTGGACCTCCCGTAGGCCGTCCAGCAGGTGGACGTCTGGCGGGTTGCCGTCCACTGATTGGACGTCGCAGCCTCCCCGGGGTCTTAGGGTGTCGGCATGCCAGGCATCCCGTAATAGTCGATTATGGGCGATGGAGCCCGTCGGGCTTTTGGGGGACGGGTCAGGTGGGGCTTGGGACGGGCGGAATGTGTCTCGTATCGGTCGCAGGTGGGGGCTCTGTCAGGCGGGTTGATGGCCAGTAGGTTCACGTCGAAGACCAGTGTCGAGTCGACGGGGATCTTTCCTGCCGCATGGTGGCCGTAGGCCAACGCCGCCGGGATCACGAGGTGGCGCTTCCCGCCTACCCGCATGCCCACCAGTCCCTCTTCCCAGCGTGAATTCGAAAGGCTGACCGTGATCGTCGGAGCTATCGAACTTCTTGCCGTTGACCAGCCAACCCGTGTATCGAACCTTCAACCGGTCGTGAGCTTTCGCCCCGGGCCCGTGGCCCATTACGAGGTCCGTGATCCGCAAGCGGGTGACCGGCGTCCAGGTTGCGACCGGTGTCGGCGCAGCAACATCGCGCCCACCCCGCACGCGGCTAGTACGCCGACCAGCCATGCGGCTTCCCGAGCCACGTCACACGAACATGAGTGCGAGCAGAATCAAGGCCAGGCCGAGAATGAACGCGTGCGCCGGGAGCCAGCGCAGGGAAAACGTCCGGCGCAGCCATTCCTTCAAATAGGGGATGTCGATACGAGTCGGTATTACGGTCTGGCCCACGCTGGCGGCGGGCGTCGGTTGTGCATTCCGTACCGCTTCCAGCCGATGCATGACCTCCAACGCGGACCCGGGCCTCTTGGAAGGCTCCGACTCTACCATCTGCGCGACCAACGCTTCGAACGACTCCGAGACCCCAAAGTTGATGGTTCGCAAGGGCGCGAAGCGTCCGCCCGCCGGATCCGGATCCTTGGCCGTCAGGGCATAATGCAGCGTGGCGCCCAGACCGTACAGGTCGGTCTGCGGCGTCGTCTGGCCCGCACCGTACTGTTCGGGGGCCGCAAATCCGGGGGTGCCCAGGGGCTGCGTGTCCTTCTGCTTGCCCGGCTTGAACATGCGGGCGATACCGAAGTCCACCAGCTTGACGTGGCCGTTCAGGCGCGTGTTGGGACGCGCCCCCGTCGTCGAGGCCTCGTGTTCGATCATGACGTTGGACGGTTTCAAATCTCGATAGATGATGGCCCCGCCCGGGTTCTCGTGCAGATAGCGCAGGCAGCTTGCCAGTTGCAGGGCGATAGGCAGGATCTCCGCCTCCGTATAAGGGCCCAGGCGTTCCACGACGTTTTCGAGGGTCATCCCCGAGATGCACTCCATCACGATATAGTGGATGGGACCCTCGGAGAAGAAGTCTACTACCTGGGGCAAAGCGGGGTGCGAGAGGCGGGCGAGGAGCGCTGCCTCGTTGCGGAAGAGCGCCTCGGCTGCCTTCTGGTCGCCGTCGGCCATCGCATCCGACAGCATTTCCTTCACCGCCCACATGATGGTCGGCGTCTCGATCTCACGAGCCTTGTACACGGTGCTCATCGCTCCCTGGCCCATGAGGCCTTCGATGATGTACCGATTGTGCAACTGCTGCCCGGGAAGGAGCTTGGCCACCCGCCCAGGTTCTAGAATGCCCCGGCGCGCTCCTGGAACGTAATGACGGGGTAGCTGCGCGAGATGAGTTCGATGAGCTTGGGCACGTCAGAGGCGTCGCCTTCCACGATGATCTGGTAGCCGTCGTCGGCCGGCTCGGCGAACAAGACGCCCGGGCAGTTGCGGATGACCTTGACGGCCTTCTGCGGGTCGACCTCGATGCCGAGAAACAGCTCCACCCGGCGAATGCGCATGGAGGCGGGCTGGCCGCCGCGCAACTGGGTACAGGCGTAGACCGTTCCGCCCGCCAGAAAGAGCCCATGCGTGGCGATGGGTCGGTACAGCTCGACGTGCTGCGACGCCACCACGACCACTTTTCCTGACGCCCGCAGGCTTTGGACGATTTCGACCATGGCCTGGCGCTCCGGCTCGTTGAGCACCTTGATGGGATCGTCCAGGAGCACCAGCTCGGGATCGTGGATGATAGCCCGAGCCAGCGCCAGCCGCCGCCGCATCAACGCCGAGAGCTGGCTGACCGGGTCGTGCGAGGCGTCCGTCACCCGCACCCGGGCCAGCGCCTTTTGCACCAGGTACGGCATGTAAAGGGGATCGGGCTGCCACGGCACGGCGCAAAACTGCAGATATTTGCGCACCGGCAGCTCGGAGCTGGCCTCGGCATCGCTGGGCAGGTACCCGACGTGGCGGCGCACCTCGCCGTCGGTCGGGGCCAGGCCGGCGATGCGCAGTTGGCCGTGATCGGGCTTCAACAGGGTCGCGAACGTCTGCATCAGGACCGACTTGCCACTGCCCGTCGGGCCCGTCACCAGGAGCAGCTCGCCGGGATAGAGGTCGATGCTGACGGGTCCGACCACGAAGCGGCGGCCGAAGCCTTTCTTGAGATCCTTTGCTTCCAGCACGGGCTGGATGAGTTCCGAGCGCACGACCGACTGTGTACGCCAAGCCGCCTCCACTTCCCCCGAGGAGGCTATCCGGTCCCTGCCTTGAATTGTGTCGCACGAACTCAGAGCTCACCGCCCTCCCGGCATTGCGGACGAGGCTCAGAGCAAGGTAGTGGGAGGTCTTTGGCCAGTGGAAGTCCGAGAGGTAGGGCCCAACACGCCGCTGTGCGGCGTCATCCGCAAGGTGCTGGAAAACAATCGCACGCCGGTGACGTGCGAGGAGCTGGCCATCGCAGTGCGGGAATATTGGGGCCGCAACTTTCCCCAGAACCCATACGAGGATCCCTGTCTCATCTACAAGCTGACGGGCCTGTTCAAGGATGTCGAGTACCATTTCGACGAGCTGGGCGAGGTGCCCATGGTGCACAAGCGCGAATCCGGCGATGGGACCGAGCTGAGCACCCGCATGCACGCCATCGATCTCAACCGCATTGCCGACCAGGTCAAGCGAGTCAAGGTGGGCCTGCGAGCCTCTTGAGACTGTTCGTGGCCGCACACCCGTCCCCGGCGTTGCGGCCTCGGTTGCAGGACCTGGTAGACCGCCTGCAGTCGCAGCGAACCCGCATCAAGTGGGTGGCGCCGGAGCACATGCACCTCACGTTGCGGTTCCTCGGCGAGGTTGACGATGCCGTGGTGGCCAGGGTGAAGACGGCGGTGCACGAAGCGGGGGCGGTTACGGCCCCGTTTGACGTACTCCTGGAGGGCGTGGGCGGGTTCCCCGACGCGGCCCGGGCCGAGGTGGTGTGGGTCGGCGTCACCCGCGGGGCCGGAGAGCTGGCGCGGCTCCATCAGCGGCTGTCGGATCGGTTGGCCCCGGCGGGATTTCCGCCGGAAGGTCGCCCCTTCAAGGCGCACTTGACCCTGGGACGGCGCAAGGACCACACCCCCGATCCGGAGTTCCGTCGTCGCCTGGAAGCGGCGGCGCACGACGTGATCGGCCAGTGCCCGCTGCACTCGGTCTCGCTCATGCGGAGCGTCCTGGGGGCGAAAGGCCCGACCTATTCCACGCTGCTGGACGCGCCACTGGTGGCCGAGGCATAGCCCAGTAGCCGCTCCCTGGCCCCAGCCGCGGTCTGCAGCCGCTGCGGGACCTGGGTGGCCATCATCCCTCGGACTACGTCGACCAGGCCGGGCGGCAAACCGGGGGCGAGCGTGGCGAGCGGCGCGAAGTCACCGTTTCGAATGCGCGCTTCGAGGTCGGGCGTGCCCACGCGAAAGGGCGCGTGGCCGCTCAGGAGTTGGTACAGGATGCCCCCGACCGCGTAGACGTCGGCCGTCTGGTCGGGCGGATTCTGGTAGAACTGTTCGGGCGGCTGGTACAATCCTGGCTCGCCTTGATCGGCGTGTCCGCCCGCCACGCCGAAATCCATGACCCGCAGGTGGCCGTCGGGTCCGATCAGCACGTTCTCTGGCTTCAGGTGACCGTGGCAGGTGCCCCGCCGGTGCGCAGTTTCGAGGGCTTTGAGCATGTCGACTGCCCATCCGACTGCCGTCTCCAGCGGGGCCGGGTGGCCGGCGTGCTCGATCAGCGAGGCCCCCAAGGTGGAGCCTTCCACGCGATCGCGCACCAGGAACGGGCACCCATCCATCTCCCCCCAGTCCAACAGGGGGACGATCAAGGGGTGGGTCAGCCCGGTCAACTTTCTCAGCGCCTCTCCCAGTCCCGGGCGGGGGGAGCGCAGCAGCTTGACGACGGCCAGACTCTCGTGGCGGTGGCCCTTCAAGACCGCTTCGTAAACCGCCGTATGGGGCGTCTGGCCCAGCAAGGCTTTCAAATCAAAGCGCCGGCCATTGACACTGGTTACCATCTTGTCGCCATCCGTATCGGTTGGCCGAGGGGGCAGGTTCGGCCCCGCCACGGCGACTCGATCGGCGGCGCTGAACACCGTGGTCTCAACGGCCTTGTGGAGCTCCGGGGCGGGCGGCGCCTGTAGGGATAGCATCTGGGTCGGGGGAGCGGCCTCCAGGACTCCCTCTTCTGTCGCAGGCGGGGTCGGAGTTGTGGGGGCGTCCGACATGCGCCGCAAGAATCGCATGAACGTGGTCGTCACGGACTTGACCGGCTCGGGCTGTGGGGCTGGCGCCTTGCTCACCGGCGGGTCGGTCACGGTATTGACCGGGAGCTCCACTGGCTGGGGGCGCCGCCTGAACCCACCGAGGCGCCAGACGACCAGCCCGGCCCCCAGCAGGGCCACGTCGAACTGCCAGTAGCTGAAGAGCCAATAGCTGGGCCGCAGGTGTATCGGATCAGCCGGATAGGTGTCGACCTGTCCGAAGGCTCCCTTGGGCACCATCACCTTGTAAGGCTCAAAGCCTGGGTGCTGCAGGAAGAGCGGGGGCGGTTGCCACGCGTTGGGAAGGACGACGCCGCCGTCCCGCATATCGAGCATGGTCTGGCCATGGCCTGCATCCATCCACACCGTGGCGCTGGGAAAGCTGTTGATATGCACCACCCGGGACAGGGCAAACTCGGTGCTGTCGTCGATGACGACCGCTCCCCCGCTCACCAGCCGGGTCCAGGCCTGGCGACTGGCGTCCCACTGCACGTCAAACTGCAGGGTATCGAAGGGGGGGCGTTCGATAGAGAGTGTGTGCGGGGTGTCGGAGTCGAGCCGCAGGGTGAGCGTGCCCACGTCGGACGGGGGCTGGCTCGCCAGCATCTGACGCCCACCCTTGACGTCGTAAATGGAAACGCCCCCGGGCGTCACCGTCAAGGTGAGCGGTCGCAGCTCGGCGCAAGCTGTCCCGGCATGCAGTAACAGCAACAGGACAGCAGTTCGTGGGGCCCACACTTTAATGTTGAATTAGC
>DASYBA010000066.1:0-22030 GCA_036501005.1 Candidatus Xenobia bacterium
GATCAGCACCTGCCCGGTGGCCAGGATGGAGACGCATGAATCCGCCCCGATGGCGCCGGCGCTCCGGGGAGGCCAGAGGTTGATGTGGGAGTATTTGTTGGCACAGGGGGCCGGACACGAAGCCGCGGTGGGCACGGCCACCGGCAAGATGAGCACAGTGCCGGCGGCCTTCTGGTTCGTCGGACCACAGCACCCCGGCGATCTGGCCGGCCCGGCAAATCCGCCCGGCAGGCACAGGTACCCGTGCACGGCCAGCGTGTAGTTGTCGTTGAACACCACCGGGGTACAGGCATTGCTGAGCTTGATCTGCTGGCCGCAAGCCTCGATGAACGTATCGGCACATAGCGTCGGCGGCGACGCCTTGAACCCCGGGCAGCACCCCCCCGCCCGCGCCTGGGTGTACCACTTGTAGTGCCGGCCGCAGGCGCCCACGCCGCACCCGCAAAATCGATACGTCTTCGGACACGTATAGGTCCTGGAGCTGATGGCGGCCGCACACTCCATGTGGGGCAGGATGTCGGACGGGCACTTGGGGCAAGGCGTCCCTACCCCGGCGGCCTCCGGGGTGCGGTGCGCGGTCGGGCAACTGAAGGCGTTGCCCATGTTCGGAAAGCAGCATACCCGGGGGGGAGGGCAGGCCGCCTTGACGTTGGTCCGCCCGTCGTGGGTGACCTGGCCGGTCACGATGGAGCCAGGGCCCAGGTAGACGCCATACGGCCCGCTGGGCGCGGTCTTGACGCCGCCGCACCACCCGCCGGTGTAGCAGTTGCCCTTGGAAGGGCCGACGAAGATGCTGCCGACGTCCTGGCAGTTCACGCCGTCGATGCGGGAAGCCCGATACGCGTCCGCGGCGTAGAAGCCGGACAGGTCGTCCCAGGTCACCACCGCGTTGCTGGCGGCCAGCACGTACTGGTAGGACGGTGCTTGCAGGAGGGCCTCCAGGATGCGGGGCTGCCGCTGGCTGGCCTGCCCCGCCACCGCCTCCACGAAAACCAGCGAGCAGCCCGGGGGAACGAAGTGCGGGCGTCCCCCCATGTTCGGGTCGGGCGCCGACGTCACTGTGGTCGAGCCGTTGAAGTTGTTGATCGAAACAGGCAGGTTGTGAGGATACCCGGGGTGCGTGGCCGGATCGGCGAACGTCACGTAGAAGCTGACGGCATCGGTGGGCGCGGGCAGACCGCCCAGCGAGGTGACGGGCAGGACGTCGGCCGTGTGGTCGACCGGCAAGCTGGCGCCCCAGGTGGCGTTGGAGACAAACTGGGCCATGGCCTCCGCCAGGCCGGCGTTGGCCCCTTCGAAAGCCTCCTCGCGGCGTAGCTCCTGCGCAGCCAGGTTATAGTGCAGGCTGGCCAGACCCGCCATGGTGAACCCCGCCAGCAGCACCAGGAAGGCCACCATGAAGGTGGTTCCCAGGGCGAAGCCCCCGAGCCGGACTCGCATGCCTACTGCCTCATGAAGATCTGCTGGCTGCGGGTGGTCACCACCCGGTTGGTGCGGGTCGGAGCGGGCGCCGACAGCGTCAAGGTGAGAACGGCATTGGTGGCCGTCGAGACCACGCTGCCGCACTTCTTTTGGGCGGGGAGGATGTCCAGTTGCATGCGGTCGACGCCCCCTGCGACCTGTATTTCGGTGCCGTTGACGGTATCGCACAGGGTGACCAGATCGGCTGCCCGCAAGGGTTTCGGTACGCCCTGGGGGATGGGAAAGTTATAGTTCAACTGCCCCGCGGCGACCCCCTCCGCAGGCACCTGGGGGTTGGTAAAGGGGGCGACCGGCCAGACCTTTCGATACACGGTGTGGCTGCCCGACGGCAGGAAGTACACCACGAACCCTTGCCAGCGGGGCCGCCCGGTGCAAGCGCAATAGTCGTCGAGCGAGTCTTCCCAGCCTCGCCACGAATCCTCCTCGAACGTCGCAAAGCTGATGGCCATCAGTCCGGGTACCCCTGGGGGCGGTACCGTAGCGGTGACGGTCGCTTGATGGGTCCGTTCCATCTCACGGCCCATGCGGGTTTCCAGCACCATGGCCATGTCTTCGATACTGGCCTGGGCCTGGTTGACGGCCCACAGGTGCAGGCTGGGGCGCAGCACTTGCAGGGTCAGGCCCACCAGCATGAGCAACAGCGCGGCTGTGACCAGGACCTCCACCAAGGTGAGGCCCCTCACGGCCCGCCCGCGGGGAGGACCCGCGCCACCAGGGTCTTCACCACCACCTGACGGGGCACGCCCCCGACACCGTGCGACGAGAATCCCGTTTCGGTCCAGTTGACCGTGACCGTGACTTCTGCCAGGTCAGGGCGAGGCGTGGAACAACCGCTGGGCGGCGGCACCGGCGTCGGATACGGGCTGGCCGCGACGGTCCAGTCGTAACGAATGTCGGTCTTGGGGTCCACCGTCGATCCCGTGGTCGGCATCTGGTAGAGAAAGTCGATCTGGTACGCTCGCGCCTGTTCCAGTTCGGTATGGGCGACATCCCGGGCGAGCCCCAGGTCCCAGGCTTTGTGGTCGACGATGTGCGAGTACGGCAGCAGTTGAAACATGAAAACGAACACCATGGCGAGCAACGCGAGGGCGACGATGAACTCGACCAGGCTCACGCCTTTCAACGATCCTCCCTAGGCTAGATGGAAGTCCTCGATCATCATCTGGAACAGCAGGCGGTATCCGGCGTAATAGTGGAATCGAGCGGTGCCCACCAGATACCAGGCCATGTGCCCCTGGATGAGGACGGCCCGCAGCGAGAACGATCCCTTGGATCGGTCCCGCACTTCCTTGAACTCGACGCCGGCCAGGGAGGCTTTCGCCTGGGCGTGGGGCAGTTCGCCCTCATCTACCACCTGCTCGCCGTGCTTGACCGTCGTCAGCTCCCGCGGGTCGACGAAAGGCTGAGTCGACACGGTGAACAGAAAGGTGGGCCGTTCCGTGCGGTCGCCGATGGAGGCCAGCTCGCCGGCGCCAGACGGCGGAAAGCTCTGGCACCAGGAGGGGTAGGGCAGCCGGAAGGCCCCCGACGGGGCCGTTAACATGCGCCACGCCCGCGGATCCCGAGCCAGCAACGGTCGAATGGACTGCTGCTGGAAGGCCTGCATGGCGTCCAGTCGCTTGCGGGCCTGCTCGATCTGATCCTGGGGAGGGTCCGGCAGTCGGGCCGATCTCTCCAGGGCTTCCCGGGCTTCTTCGAACTGCCACAGGGCCGTGGCGCACAGCCCCTTGCCGTACCACCCGCCGGCCAGTCGGGGGTCCTGTCGGAGGGCCTGGTCGTAGGCCGCCATGCTCATCTCGAATTCCCCTCGCTCGTAGCCGTCGCGGGCCCGCTTGAGGAGTTCCAGCGGGGTAGCTCCCTCCATTTTCTGGCCATGGCCGGCCCCTTGCCCCCGCCGCCAGGTGGTGACGTCGCTGTCGTCTCGGCTGGTGATAGAGCTCTCCACATGGAGAGGTCGGCTGGTCTCCGGCAGCCTGGGCAGCAGCTCGGACCCGATGCCGGACGGTGGGCTGGGCAGGCGCCCGCTATTGGGACGGCCCCCCCCCACATGGCGCAGGCGGGCGCTCCACTCCAAGGCGGTGGCCTGATAAGGGTTGAGCTTCAGCGCATCCTGGGTGGCCTGCCAGGCTTCCTGGCGCCGTCCGAGGGCGGCCAGCGTCACCGCCATCTCGGCTCGCGCCTCGGCGTGTCGGGGCGCCATCGATACCACTCGCGAGTAGAGCTCCAGAGCGGCGTCGGGATACCCCATCACCTCCATGGCCATGGCCTGCTGCAGCAACACCCCCGGCAGCTTCGCACCGTACTTCTCGGCCGTTTCGAAGCTGACCTTGACCTGCTCGGCGTCGCCCTGATGCGCCATCAGCATGCCGCGCAAGGCCCACGCCAGCGGGTGTTTGGGGTTGCGCTGCAGGGCCTTCTCCACGGCCGCCAAGGCTTCGTTGAACTGTTTCATGCTGGACAGGGCCCGGGCCGTCTCGTAGTGCGCCTCGGCGCTGGCTGAGTCCAGCCGGAGGGCCTCCCCGGCGGTGCTCACGGCGTCCTCCCAGCGGCCCAGCTCGGACAGCAGGCTCGCTTTCAGGGCGAGGCTGGGCGCGGTGGCCGGACCTCGGGTCAGGATGGCCTCGAGGGCACTCCAGGCCTCGTCCATGCGACTCTGGGCCAGCAGGTCCCGGATGGGTGACAGGCGGTCCGACGACTCCCGGGTGCGACCGGGTTTCTCCCGCTGGCGGGCATAGCGTTTGCGCACCGACTCCGGCAGGGCGGTGGGATTGTCTCGCAGGGCCACCATGTTGGCTTGGGCCCGCTCCCGCCGGGGTTCGACCTCGACGGCCTTGCCGTACGCGGCGGCCGCATCGGGAAAGCGCCCCAGCAGACACAGGATGTCGCCCAGCAACTCGAGGCCCGACCCGCTGCGGGCGTCGAGCGAGAGGCCGCGGCTGACGGCCTCGTGGGCTTCCTGCAGAGCGCCCTCGACAGACAGGCTCTGGGCCAGCGACAGCCAGGCGTGGGCGTTGGCGGGATTGGTCTCGGTCGCGTGCCGGTAGCAGTCGATGGCCTCGTCGGTGCGTTTGAGGTGGAGCGCGCAGTGCCCCTTTTGCACCCACGCCGTGTCTACGTTGTGGTTGGCGTCGAGGCAGCGATCGAACCAGGTGATGGCCTCCTGGAACTGGCCCAGGTGGCGCAGGGTCAGACCGTGCTCCAGCCACGACGGATTGTCCGGGGCCATGCGGGCGACGGCATCGTAGCAGCGCAGCGCCTGTTCGTATTCCCGCAGCGCGTAGTGGCAACGGCCGCGGTAGAGCCAGGCCAGCGCGGCCATGTGCTTGTCCCGGGAGGCGGCCTGGTGGGCGATCTTCTCGTACAGGGCGGCCGCCGCCCGGTAGTCGTTGCGAGCATAGCAGTGGTGAGCCTCCTCCATGGCTCGCCGCAATTGTTCGCCTTCGATGTCGGCCGGCGCGGCCTTGCGAGGCGGGGCCGCCTTTTTGACTTCTTCCAGGGGCAGCTCGGCCGGCGACGGCGCGGCCGGGGCAGTCACCAGGGGAGCGTTGGTGCGGCCCTTCAGTTCGGCATCGCTGGTCGGCCGCCGAGCCTCGTCGGCGAGGGTCAGACTAGGGCCGGCCGACGGCTGCGGGGTCAGCAACGTGGAGCTCGGGGCCGGCGAGCCCGGCAGGTTGCCGGTCGAGTCCGGAATCTGCCGCACCGGAATCCGCTGGCGCTCGCTCAAGATGTTGCGACGCAGGATGGACAGGTCCTCGCGCTGCGGGTTGATGCTGAGGGCCTGGTTGATGTCTTCCAGGGCGTCTTCGTAGCGGCCGAGGTCCTTGAGCATGGTGCCTCGCACCCCGTAGGCCCAGTCGTCCTCGGCCCGTAGCTTGATGGAGCGGCCGATGTCCTTGACGGCGTCTTCCTGGCGCCCGAGGGCCCACAGCACGCAGGCTTTCAGACCCCAGCCGGCCGGGTCGGAAGGCGTCTGGCGGAGCGAACGTTCCAGGTTCGGCAAGGCCTCGTCGTGGCGGCCGAGGCGGTACTGCAGCTCGGCCAGCTCATACCACGCCTGCTGCTGCTGCAACTCGGCTTCCTGCCGCTGGATGCGTTCCATGACGGCCCGCCGCAGCTCGTGGGCATCGCGATTCTCCGGATCGGCCACCAGGGCATTCTCGAGGGAGTGCAAGGCAGAAGCATAGTCGCCCATGGTGCTGAGCGCAGTGCCCTGGATGACCCACGGCATGGGGTCGGCCGGGTCGATGTGGGTCACCCGCTCGATGGAATCGAGGGCCCCTTCCGGGTTGCCCATGGTCAGCATGACGTGAGCGCGCAAAACCCAGGCACGCTTGTCTTGCGGTGCTTCTTGCAGATAGAGGTCGAGAACCTGGACGGCTTCGGTAAAGCGTCCTTGCTCGGTCAGGGTATAAGCCTGACGGAGCGAAGACCCATGCACGACCGCCGGCGATCGGTTGGGCATCCTCTCTGGCACCCTCTGGTGAGAAGTCGCTCCCGTCGCCGACATCCAGTTCCGAGAGTGCCTGATGTATTCGCCATGGAGCACGGGCGCCCTGCGGGGATGAGCCTCGCCAGGGTCGAATCCACCGGCATGCAGACGCTTCGTGGCACCGTGAAGTACCTTCCCCTGGAGGGGGGGCTGTGGATCCTGGAGATGGATGATGGCCGCAAGTACCAGCTCCTGCTGGAAGATCAGAGCAAGCTGGCCGACGGCCGCCGTTTGACGGTGCAGGGCCGCCCCGCCAAGAACCAGATGAGTATCGGCATGAGCTATCCGTTGTTCGAGGTCCGCACCTTTACTGCGTCTTGAGCGCAGGGGAGGAACGATCGCCGTCGAACCCAGCCGCGAGTGTGAGCATCCTACTGGAGCAGGCTCGGGCGCTCACGGCTGCGGGGGAGGCGGCTGGCGCCATCGAGGTCTATCGGCAGGTCGTCGCAGTCGATCCCACTGAACCGGGTCCTCGGCTGTTGCTGGGTGTTCTGCTCGCTTCACAGGAGCGCTGGGCAGAAGCCGTGGGAGCGCTGGAAGCCGTTCTGGAGGCCGATGCGGGGCACGTCGAGGCGCATCTGATGCTGGCCGAGGTGTGGGCCCGGCAAGGGCACGCCGACCGGGCCGAAGCGTGCTTGAATCGCCTGGTGGAGAAGCAGCCCGAACAAGCCCGGGGGTGGTTCTCGCTGGGCGCCCTGCAAGGTCGGCGGGGCCGGGTGTCCGGCGCCATCGAGGCCCTGGAACGGGCGATTGCGCTGGATCCGAAGCGTCTGGACACGCTTTTCTGGCTGGGCGATGCGCGCCTCAAGGCGGGCGAGTCGGCTGTTGCCGCTGACCTCTTCCGTCGGGTGCTGAAGCAGAATCCGCAGCACCTCGATGCCCGCAGCAGCCTGGGCGCGGCCTGCCTTCGACTGGGCGACGGCCGAGCGGCCGTGCGGGAGTTCAAGCGGGTTCTCCAGGACGACCCGGAGCGGTGGACGGTTCGGCTTCTCCTGGCCCAGGCCCAACGCGACACGGGTGACTTGAAAGGGGCCGAAGCCACGGCGCGGGATCTGCCCGCCCACGGAGAAGGCGGCCTCATGCTGGGCAGCATCCTGCATCGCCAGGGGCGCCACGAAGAAGCGTTGGCCGTCCTCCAGGCTGTGGCGCCGTCGCCCGATCTGCACGCGGAGCTGGGCCGACTGTACGGCTCCATGGGCCGCTGGGAAGACTCGGTGGCGCATTTGCAGGAGGCTGTCCACCGGTGTCCTGACAGTGCTCGAGCCTGGTACAACCTGGGGCTGGCGTTGTCGGAGAGCGGCCGAGAGCGTCCCGCCATGCTGGCGTGGCGGCGGGCCACCGAGCTCGATGCCGCCTATCCGGAGCCGTGGTTTGCGCTAGGGTTCTCTTGCGATGCGGCGGGCCGCACCGAGGAGGCCCGTCATTATTTTGCCCGCTACCTCCGGCTGGCCCCCCGCACGGCCCAGGCCTGGCAGATTCAGCGCCGCTTTCCGGGACTGGAGGGGTGAATGTTGCTGTCCCGCGGCGGTCCTCCCCAGGATGTCCAGGTGCAGCGGCCGGTGGCGGACGAGGTGCCCGCCGACTGGCAGGTGGGCAGCGTCATTGCCGACCTCTACCAGGTCTCGTCGCTGCTGGGCGAGGGCGGCTTCGGCAAGGTCTACAAGGTGCATCATATCGGCTGGGATCTCGACATGGCCGTCAAGAGCCCGCGGCCGGAGATGCTGACGGAAGTCGGCGTAGACGACTTCATCCATGAAGCCAGTACGTGGGTGAACCTCAATCTGCATCCCAACATCGTCTGCTGCTACTATGTCCGTACCCTCGGCAAGATCCCGCGCCTCTTCGCCGAGTTTGTCGAGGGCGGCGACCTGGCGCAGGCCATCTATGGGCGTCAGCTTTACGACGGCGGGGGCGAAGACGCGCTGTTCCGCATGTTGGACATGGCCCTCCAGTTCGCGTGGGGCCTGCATCACGCCCACGAGCACGGCCTGGTCCATACCGACATCAAGCCCGCCAACGTGATGCTGACGGGTGATGGCACCGTGAAGGTGACCGACTTCGGTCTCGCCAACGTCGCCCAACTGGCTGGCAAAAGCGGCATCTGCACGCCGGAGTATGCCTCCCCCGAGCAGTTGGAGGGCAAGACCCTGAGCTCGGCCTCCGACGTCTGGTCGTATGCGTGCTCGGTTCTGGAGATGTTCCGCGGCCATTACCCCGAGCACGGGCCCGATGCGGCCAACATCCTCCAGGAATTCGTCGACAACTGGGGCTTCGACGGCTTTCGGCCGGCCATGCCGGAGCGTCTGGTCGAGGTGCTCCACACCTGCTTCGCCCCTGATCCGGCCGCCCGCCCCAACCTCATCCAGGTGGCGGACTCTCTACAGGACATCTACAAGGAGATGTCCGGCATCGCCTACCGTCGCCCCCGGCCAGAGGGTCTGGGCATGCGTACCGACGACCTCAACAACAAGGCCGTGTCGCTCCTTGACCTGGGGCACACCTTCCAGGCGCTGGAACTCCTGGAGACGGCGGTGGCCGAAGATACCCAGCACCTGTATGCCAACTACAACCGAGGGGTGCTTCGCTGGCGCCACGGCCGGCTGTCGGACCTGGAGCTGGTGTCCCGCCTGCGGGAGCTGGCCACGGGCCGGGCCGACGCCTGGGACGTTCGCTATCTCACCGCCTGGGTCCATATCGAACGAGGCGACGACGGCGAAGCACGCTCCGAACTGTCGGTGGCCAAACGGGCGGCCCGCGAGCTGGAGCACGCCTTGGGGCTCATTTCCCGGGCCAGTGCCATATCGAAACCGGGCTACCAGATCATCCAGACGCTCAGGGGGCACAAGGAACGCGTTCTCTGTACGGCCATGTCTCCAGACGGACGGGTCGCACTGAGCGGCAGCGACGACAAGCTCATCAACGTCTGGGAGCCGCGCAGCGGCAAGCTGCTGCGGACCATGAAGGGGCACTTTGGCGCGGTGCGGGCGGTCGCCGTGACGGAAGATGGCCGGTACGCCGCCTCCGGCGGTGAAGATGCCGTCATACGACTGTGGGAAGTCTCCTCCGGCAAATGTCTCAAGACCATGCAGGGCCATACCGGGTCCATCAACGGGGTGGCGCTCAGCCGGGATGGGAAGCTGGTGGTCTCGGCCGGTGTCGATGGCACCTTGCGCTTCTGGGCCGGCGGCACCGGCCAGTGCCTGCGGTTGGAACCCGCCCACCAGGGGTTCATCTGGGGGGTGGCCATGACGCCCAATGGGCTGTTGGCGGTGTCGGCCGGCGAAGACGAGACGGTCTACGTGTGGGACGTGGAGACAGGCCAGCAGCTCAACGCCTTTACCGGGCACAGCGGGGGCATTCGGTCGGTGGGCATATCGAACGATGGTCGCATCGCCATCTCGGCGGGAGACGACGGCACCATTCGTGTCTGGGATCTCAAAGCCGACATGTGCCTGCACGTCATGCGGGGCCACCAGGGAGAAGTCACCCGGGTCAGCATCAGTCCTGATGGACGCTATGCCATGTCGGTGGGCAACGAGACCGACAAGACCATCCGGTTCTGGCATCTGGACAATGGCCGGTGTCGTCGCAGCATCACCGGCGAGGGCGTCATCACCGACGTGGCGGTCTCCGCCGACGGCACCATGGCTTTGGAAGCCAGCGCCGACATGGTGCTGCGGTTGTGGCAACTGCCCTCCGAGCTGCCCCTCGCCCCCCCCATGGTGGTGCGGCCTCGCAAGAGTGTCGACATCCTGACCAATCAGCGCGCTTTCGTCGAGGCCCTCCAGACGGCTTACGCCGAACTGGAGAAGGGTCGGTTCACCCAGTCGCTGGACGCGCTCCGCAAGGTGCGAGACCTGCCCGGCTACGAGCGGTCTCCCGAGTGCCTGCACCTGTGGTCGTACATCGCCCGCTTTGCGGCCCGGCGCAACATCCAGAGTGCCTGGGTGGTGCAGACCCTGGAGGGCCACCGCGGGCGGGTCACGGGCGTCGAGATTACCGATTCGGGTGAGCACGCCACCACGGTCGGCGAAGACGGCATGCTGCGCATGTGGGAGCTGGCGACCGGCCAGAGTCTGGGCGTGATCAAGGCCCACAATGACCCGCTGACCGACGTCGCCTTGTCGGGCGAGGGTCGCATCGCGCTCACCTGGGCCGACGAGAAGATCATTACCGTGTGGGACCTGGGGAGCTGCGAGCGGATCCGCCAGTTGCAGGGGCACGAGGGGCGCGTGATCAGTTGTGCCGTGAGCCGGGACGGCGGCCTGGCCATCTCGTGCAGTCCCGACGAGTCGGTGCGGGTGTGGAACCCCGTGAGTGGCCGGTTGGTGCGCAAAATGCAGGGGCTGGGGTCGACCGTCGCCATCAGCTCCGACGGCCGGCTCGGCGCTCTCGCGCTCTTCGGGGGCGACATCTGGGTGTTCGACATCCGCCTGGGGCAGGCCATCCAGACGCTGCGGGGGCAT
Organism: Candidatus Xenobia bacterium; assembly: GCA_036501005.1. Taxonomy (GTDB): domain Bacteria; phylum Vulcanimicrobiota; class Xenobia; order RGZZ01; family DASYBA01; genus DASYBA01. The sequence goes on from DASYBA010000066.1 coordinate 10,438, forward strand.
GACGGGTTGGTCCACGGCATGCGGTTCACCCCCGACGGACGCACCCTGGTGTCGGTGTCGGAGGATCAGAGCGTGCGCAATTGGGATCTGACCCAGGGCCGCTGCACCCTGAAGCATATGAAGGCCCATGAGAGGGGCATCAACGGGGTGGCCATCATGGCCGACGGCCGCCACGGCATCACTGCCAGCAAGGACCGCACCCTGAAGGTGTGGGATCTGCGTCACGAGAGAGAGCCCATCTCGCTGGTGGGGCACGATGGCCCGGTCACGGACGTCGCCACGACGGCCGACGGGCGGTTGGCGGTCTCGACGTGCACCGACGGGGTGACCCGCGTATGGCACCTGGACTGGGAGCTCGATGCCAATCCGACAGACCAGTGGGTGGCGGGCGCCAGCCCGTGCCTGGAGGCGTTTTTCTGCCAGCGCTTTGCTGAGTTGTACGGTCCGGACGACAAGGCTCCGGGCGAGGGGTTCGTGTTTGCCGACCAGACGTGGAGCGCAGAGGATCTGGACGATCTGATGGGCGACTTGTCGCAGTGGGGTTATGCGGGTCTGACCCGTGACATGGTGTGGAACCAGTTGCATACGGCTTCTGCCATGTGGTCCGGTCCGGCCGTGCTGCCCCGGGTGCGGCGAGGTCCTCCCCCCACGCCCGGCGGGACCTGACTCCGTCCAGAGTTCTCGCGGTCGTCGGTCCGACTGCGACGGGCAAGTCGGATTGGGCCATCGCGCTCTCGCAGCGCTTCGGCGCCGAGGTCCTGTCGGCCGATTCCCGCCAGGTGTACCGAGGGATGGACCTGGGAACGGGCAAGGTGGTCGGCCGTCGACGGGCCGATGGGGCGTTGATGGTCGAGGGCATCCCGCACTGGCTGCTGGATGTCGTGGACCCCCGGGAGACGTTCACGGTGGCCCAGTACCAAAGGCTGTGCGTGGAGGTGATGGCGCAGGTGCGAGTGCCGGTCCTGGTCGGGGGGACGGGATTGTACCTCCGCGCCGTCCTGGACGGGTTGTCTTTCCCGGAGGCTCCCGTCGACCTGGAGGTGCGGGGCTGGGGCCTGGCCCAGTTGCAGGAACGCCTGCGGGCCCTGGACCCTATAGCCGATGTCGACTGGAAGAATCCCCGACGGTTGATGCGGGCTATCGAGATCGTGCAGCACACGGGGCGACCGCTGGCGGAGGTGCGCCGTATCGAACCGCCGCCCTTCGAGAAGCTCGTCATCGGCATCGACATGCCGATGGACGTCTTGAAAGAACGGATTCACGTCAGGCTATTGAACCGTCTTGAGACGGGCATGGTGGAGGAGGTGCGGGGCCTGATGGCGGCCGGCGTGTCCGCTGATCGCATGGAGGCGTTCGGCCTCGAGTATCGATACGTCAGCCGGTTTCTGCTCGCGCGGCTGTCGTATGCAGACATGGTCGCCCAGCTCGAATTGGCCATCGGCCAATACGCTCGCCGTCAGAAGACGTGGTTTCGCAAATACGGGGAGGTCCGCTGGATGCGTTCGCTAGAGGAGGCGCTGGCCGCCGCCGGGGGGTTCTTGGAGGTTGCACCGTGAAGGGGGACCGCGTCCTGGTGGTCAGCCAGGGCAAGGTGGTCAGTCTGCCCTTTCACCCGGCACCCGGCTTGCAGCGGTGACCAGCCCGCCACAGTGCGATCGGACCAGCCCCCGGCCGTCACAAGACGGCTGCACGGCATGCTCCCCGTATCCGCTTCATGCGCGGCAATGTCAAACTGCGGGAGTCTCCCCAGGCAGAGCTTTACCAGCGATTAAAAGCTTGTCGAGGGTGATGGGCAGGTCTCGGATACGTTTCCCGGTGGCGTTATAGATAGCGTTGGCCACGGCCGCCGCGGTACCCGTCATGCCGATCTCGCCTATGCCATGAGCGCCCATGGGTGCACGCGGATCGGGAATATCGGTCCACATCACGTCGATCTCCGGAACGTCGAGGTGCACCGGCACGAGATATTCCGAGAGGCTCGGGTTCATGATTCGTCCGTTTCGTTCGTCGAACTGGGTCTCTTCCATCAAAGCCATGCCGAGACCCATGATGATGGCGCCGCGGAACTGGCTGGCGGCGGTCTTGGCGTTTAGTATGCGGCCGCAGTCAAACGAACCTAGGCATCGGGTCACGCGCACCTCCCCAGTGAGGGCGTTGACGTGCACTTCACAGAACATGGCTGAGTACGAATGCATCGACCAATGCATGAACTCCAAAGGCAATGGAGCTGCGGCCTCTACTGTCAGCTTCTCCTGTTTGGCGCGGGAAAGAATGGCCTCGTAGGTTTCGTGCCGGGTCGGATCGTCTATATTGGCCAGGCCGGAACCGAGGCCGCAGACTTTGTCGTAAGCGAGACCGGCGAGCGGACTGTCGTTTCCGGCCAGTCTGATCAGCCGCTTCACCAATTTCTGGTGCGCAGCAGCAATGGCGGCTCCGAACGCCGCGGTCTGTTGCGAACCAACCGCCATGACACGGCCAGGCAGCGTGCTATCGCCGTACTTCACGGTCACTTTCGACATCGGCAGGCCGAGGCGCTCGGCGGTAACCTGCGCCTGCACCGTGGCGGTCCCCACGCCCATTTCCTGCCCGGCAAATTCCACTGTGGCCTGACCTTCCCGCGTCACCGTCAAACGGGCGGCAGCGCCCGGCATGCGGGCGTACGAATAGGTGCCAGCCGCGACGCCGACGCCGACGAGCCACTCGCCCTCGCGGTGCTGGGCGGGCGTCACGTGGCGGCGACTCCAACCAAAGCGCTCAGCTCCGTCACGAAAGGCTTTTTCCATATGGCGCGAAGAGAACGGAAGTCCGGTTGTCGGTTCCTTCTCGGGCTCGTTTAGCAGGCGCAGCTCGATAGGATCCATGCCGAGACGGTTGGCCAGCTCGTCGATACCGCATTCGAGCGCGAAATTACCGACAGCTTCACCCGGGGCCCGCATGAAGGTGTTGGCCAGCATATCGATGCGCGCGACATTGACCTCGAGACGGAAGGCGCGCGCGGCGTACAGGCTACGGGTTCCCAAGATGCATGGCTCGGGCATGTTGTTGTGGGGAGTCATGGCCGCGACGCCGGTATGGATCAATGCGTCGAAGTGGCCGTCTGTCTGTGCACCGATGGCGACGCGCTGCTCGGTGAGGGTACGGCCGCCGACGACACGATAGACGCCTTCCCGTGAGAGCGCCAGACGGACGGGCCGTCGGGCGAGCCTCGCCGCGGCCGCGGCAAGAAGTTGATGTTGCCACAGCCCCTTGCCCCCGAAGCCGCCTCCCACGTAAGGTGAAAGGACGCGGACCTGCTTCTCTTTCAGGTTGAAGGCGTAGGCCAGTGACCAGGCCGTGTGTGCGATCTTCTGGGTGGCATCGTGCACCATCAGTTCGTCGCCATTCCAGACCACTGTAACGGCATGAGGCTCGAGGGCGTTGTGGTTGTGGCGCGGCGTTGAGTAGATCTCATCCACCTTCACCGGGGCAGCGGCCAGTAGCTGCTCGGCGTCATGGATCACGTCCTTCAGCGGCCCCATCATGTTGCCCAGTTCAACCCCGCCGACCCGCGCCGCGGCGAAGCTGGTAACGGCAGGCAGCGCCTCATACATCGGCTGCAGCAGTGATTTGGCGTAGTTGGCCTGCTCTTGTGTTTCCGCTAGCACGACAGCGACAGGTTGGCCGTTCCAGCGGATGAGGTCATCCTGAAGCACCGGGACATCGTCTTGGGCCGCAGACCTCAAATCCTGCATGAAGGACGGCAGGGGCTTCAGGCGCGGCGCATTGAGGTGGGTCATGACGAGCGCAACGCCCGGTGCAGCCTGGGCAGCAGATATATCGATGGAAACCAGGCGACCTTTTGGGATCGTGCTGAACAGCACTGCTGCGTAAAGCATGCCTTCCAGCGGGATTTCAGCGGCGAATCGCGCCGCGCCTTGCACCTTGAGCGGCCCATCAAGCCGCGAAATGCTTGCTCCAATCAAGCCATGCTGGTGGATGAGCGGATCGGGTCGGGCGCCAGGCAGCCAGCTTTCGGGCGCGGCGGCGATAGCCGTCTTCGCCGCTGCGAACAAGGCGTCTTGGGCCTTGGCCTTGGCGTTCCTGAAGACACTCACGACTCGAGCTCGACAAGACCGGAAAGGACGGCTGTTATCGATCGTTTCGCCAGCTCGATCTTGAAGCCGTTGCCGGTTTGCGGCCGTGCGTCGGCCAGTTCGATCTCGGCAGCCTCGCTGAACATGGCTTCGGTGGCGGCCTGCCCTCTTAATGCGGACTCGGCCTTGAGGGCACGCCAGGGCTTGTGTGCAACGCCGCCAAGTGCGAGCCTTACGTCCGTGACTCTGCCCTGCTCGATCTCGAGGGCTGCTGCAATGGAGACAAGGGCAAAAGCATAGCTTGCTCGGTCGCGTACCTTGCGATAGGTCGAATGCCTGGCCATGGCGAGTGCTGGTAGCTCGATGCCGGTGATCAGCTCACCCATCGCAAGCGTCGTATCTCGATCCGGTTGATCGCCCGGAAGGCGGTGAACGTCGATGAACGGCAAGGTACGTTCGCCAACTGCCGAACGCAGATATATCTTTGCATCCAGCATGGCCAAGGCTACACACATATCGGACGGATGGGTGGCAACGCATTCCCGAGAGGCACCGAGGATGGCGTGGTAACGGTTGAAGCCGCCGATGGCGTCGCAGCCTTGACCTGGCGATCGCTTGTTGCAGCGAGAACCGTCATCGTCGTAAAAATAGGCGCAGCGGGTGCGCTGGAGGATGTTGCCGCCCACGGTCGCCATGTTGCGAATCTGCGGAGATGCACCCGCCAGGATCGCACGCGCCAGCACCGGATAGCGGGAACGGACGACGGGATGTTCGGCGACCGCGGTATTACGAGCGGCGCTGCCGATGAACAAGCCGCCGCCCGGGGTCTCCTCGATTGCGGTGGATAGACCGGTTACGTCGATCAAGAGTTCAGGACGCTCGAGAGTCTCCCGCATAAGGTCCACCAGGTTGGTGCCGCCTCCCAGATATTTGGCGCCGGGAACGGCGCCGAGCCGAACAGCGTCGGTTGGATCGCTGGCCCGCTGGTAAGTGAAGGGTTTCAAGGCGTGGCCTCCGGGTAGACGGCGCGGATGGCCTCGACGATGCCGTTGTGCGCTCCGCACCGGCACAGGTTTCCGCTCATGCGCTCGCGCAACTCGTCATGGTCGAGCGCAATCGTATCGGCGGTAAGGTTTGAGGTGACATGGCTCGGCAAACCGCGTCGTATTTCGTGGATCATGGCGATGGCTGAGCAGATTTGGCCGGGGGTGCAATAGCCGCATTGGAAGCCGTCGTGCTCGATAAAGGCTTGCTGGAGCGGGTGAAGCTCGCCTTGCCGTGCGAGGCCCTCGATCGTCGTGATGCTGCACCCGTCATACTGAACCGCCAGCGCGAGACAGGCGAGGATGCGCTCGCCGTCGGCGAGCACGGTGCAAGCTCCGCATGCACCCTGGTTGCATCCCATTTTGGTGCCGGTGAGGTCAAGCCGCTCACGCAAGAAGTCCAACAAAGACATCCGCGGATCCTCGGGCAACTCAGCCATCCGCCCATTGATTGCCATGGACATAGCGATTTGCCTTTCGTCCGAGGAACGCAGTTTACGGGAAGAACCCTGTCGCCACGATGGTCATGGCGCCCGACACAGCCTGCACGGCGGTGATGGTCGGGTGGGCGGGAATGCCCGACAGGTCCACCAGCGGGTTGTACAGGTTGCTGATGTCGGTCAGGATGGTCGGATCCGTCTCGCTGACCCCGCTGACCTGCACTGTATCCAACACGTAGCTGACCTGGGCGCCGCTGGGTACCACGTGGCCCTGGATGACGACTGACACCGGGCCCAGCGTGGGCACGGTGGGAGAGCCCGTCAGCCCCAACTGGTCCGGGGAGGAGAACGTGACGACCGTATCGGGAATCCCCTTGTCTGTCACCAGCCACGTCGTCATGTCGGCCGCCGTTACCGTCAAGTTCATGTTGACGCGACCGACGTGCGTGATGGTGTTCTGCGACTGGCTGTAGTTGACATCCAGAAACTGGGCGTTCATGCTGGCAATGGTGGGCGCCCCGGGCGGGGTCATGTTGGTCCCGGTGATGTCCACTTCGTTGGCGTGCCCGGTGGTATCCAGTCCGGACACAGTGACCGTGTACTGACCGGGACCCAGCACCTGAGGGAGCGCACTTTGTATCGACCCCTCGACCGTGGGCGTGAGAATCTGGCCTCCGAGGCTGGAACCCACGCCTCCCTGACCACAACCGGCCACCATCGTCATCAACGCGATACCCGCCAGCGGCGCGGCCAATACAAACGATCTCATAGGGCACCTCCCGTGCCCATCGTCTCCCCATTCGAGCCGACCTTCAAACCTTGCGTGAGGGCCTGTCGATTCGGACCCTGCGACCAGGATAGGTCCGGCCGGACGCCAACTTCCCAGCGTGCACGTCCTCGCAGCCCTTCTGGGTCTAGTCGCCATCTCCACCATCCTGGTCGATGCCTTTGAAGTCATCATCCTGCCCCGCCGCGTGGTGCGGCGCCTGCGGTTGTCCGTCGCTTTCCTGCGCACGACCTGGGGAGTCTGGCGGTCACTCGCCGGACGCATCCCCTCCCCCAAGCGGCGGGAAGGCGTCCTGGCCTTGTACGGGCCCCTGTCGCTGCTCATGCTCCTGCACGTCTGGGCCCTCGGCTGCATGATCGGCTTTGCCCTCTGGATGTGGGGCGCCGGCGTCCATCTGGCCGGTGTCTCGGACCCCACCTTCGGGGGCTACCTATATCTCAGCGGGGTGACGTTCTTCACGCTGGGCTATGGCGACGTGGTCCCGACCGACGCGGTGGGCCGCCTGACGTCGGTGGTGGAGGTGGGCACCGGGTTTGGCCTCATCGCCATCGTCATCGGCTACCTGCCGGTCGTCTACCAGGGCTTCTCCCGGCGGGAGACGGCCATCGCCCTGCTGGACGCGCGGGCGGGCTCTCCTCCCTCGGCCGAGCAACTGGTGCTGCGCTACAGCCATCACAAGGAGGCCTTCGAGGCCCTGCTGCGGGAGTGGGAGCAGTGGTCGGCGGAGCTGCTGGAAAGCCACCTCTCCTACCCGGTGCTGGGCCTCTTCCGCTCCCAGCACGCCAACCAGTCGTGGCTGGGAGCCCTCACCGCCATCATGGACGCCTGTGTCCTGGTGCTGGCCGAACTGGAGGATGGACCGGCCTGGCAGGCCCAGTTGACGTTTGCCATGGCCCGCCACGCGGTGGTCGATCTGGCACAGGTCTACTCGGCCCCACCCGAACGGGCCGCACCGGAACGGTTGTCGCCCGACGATCTGGCCGGCCTGCGCAGCAAGCTTCTGCAGCAGGGCGTGCGGCTGCGGGCCCCTCATGACGACCGTGTGCAAGGCTTGCGGGCCATGTACGAGCCCTACATCCAGGCGCTGGCCGAGCAGCTTCGCCTGAACCTGCCGGCCTGGAACGCTCCGGCCGTGGCCGTCGAGAACTGGCAGACAAGCCCCTGGGAAAGGCTCACGGGCACGGCTATCCGCACCCTGCTGGGCGCCCCGGGCGACCCGCACTGAGCGCAAACGGGGAATACCCCTTGGGTATGGATGTCGCCATCGGTCTGCCCAATACCATCGAGGGGGTCACGCCGCAGCTCCTGCTGGACTGGGCGCGCCGGGCCGATGCAGGGCCGTTTTCCTCCCTGGGCGCCATCGATCGGCTGGCCTACCCCAACTACGATCCCTTCACCAGCCTGGCGGTCGCCGCCGGAGCGACACGGCGCATCCGCCTGATGACCACGGTTCTGTTGGCCCCCCTCCACCGTCCGGGCATGCTGGCCAAGCAGCTCCTGACCCTGCACACCCTGTCCGGCGGCCGTCTGACCGTCGGCCTGGGGCTAGGCGCCCGCCGGGAGGATTACGAAGCTGCCCCCGCCTCGTTTGAGGAACGGGGCCAGCAGCTCGAACGGACCTTGGACCTCTTGCAGGACGCCTTTCGTCAGGGGCCCGCCGTGCTGTTGGGCGGCCACAGCCCCAAGTCGATACAGCGGGTCGGACGGTGGGGCGACGGCTATATCGATTCCAGCGGCACCGCCGCAGGAGCCCGCCACACCTATGGCCTGGCAGACCAGGCCTGGGCCCATGGCGGGCGCCCAGGCCGCCCCCGCAAGGTGGCCGGCTTCTATTGGTGCCTGGGGCGCCAGTCGGACGCTATCGAACACCTGCGAACGTACTATGGATTTGCGCCGCCCCAGGCCGAGAAGCTGGTGGGGGCCCTGGTCTCGACCGAAGATGACATCCGCAGCCTCCTGCACGCCTTGGCTGAAGCGGGCACTGACGAGGCCGTGGCCTGGCCGTGCGTGGCCAGCCTCGACCAGGTCGACCGCCTCGCCACCCTGCTCTAGAACTCCAGGGCGTGCGTCTCGGAGCTGGCCTCCAGATGGGCGGGAGCGGGCCTGGCCAGTACACTATTCAATATTGGCAACCCTTAACGAATGGGAATTCGAGGATGGTGGGGCACCTGTTTTTGCAGGCTCCGCGCGTATCGTTCAGGCCACAAGATGGCGAGCAGGTGGAGGGTGAAGAGGTCGGGCAGCCCGCGGCGTCGGATGGCCCGGGCGCGTTTGAGTACGGCGTCCGACGCGCCCTGTTCCAGCCAGGCCAGCCACAGCTCGGCCTCCGGGTGGAACGACTGGAGGGATAGCTTGAGGAAGAGCTCCTGGGCGCCGGCCTCGTCCCCCAGGCTCCACCGCACGTAGCCCAGGAACCACCACAGATACTGGTGCTTGCGGTGCTTCCGGTGGTCTCTCTCCAAGCGGTCCCGAAGCTCCGGCCAGCGGCCCTCGAGACAGTCGACGATGGCTTCCCACAGCCAGGCACGGCGGGGCTTGGGGCCCACTCGGGCCGCCTTCCGCAGCAGGCGCCGGGCCAGGGGAAACCGGCCCCGCTCGGCCTGCGCTCCGGCCAGGCGGCACCAGACGTCTCGGCTCTCCGGATAGATCGAGAGTGCGGCCCGGAACAAGCGACAGGCCTCCGAGCGGCGGCCGGCCTGCTGGCAAGCGATGGCCATGTCGACCAGGGTGTGGTAGCTGGGTTCCAGCTCCATGGCCCGGAACAGATGCAGCATGGCGAGCCCATAGCAGCGGCCCCGCATCCAGGCGCGTCCGATGGCCGCCTCCGCCGAACCCTCCTTGCCGGCCCCGGGCACGCGGCCCAGGACACGAGCCGCAGCCGCGACATGCCCCAGCCGGGCCATGTCGGCTCCCAACTCAGTCAGCAACCGAGTCTGGGGTCCGGGGACGGGCAGATCACGCAACAGCGCCATGGCCTGCACGGGACCGCGCAATCGCAGTCGAAGATGCGCTGTCCGGCGCCAGGCCTGCAGGTGGAGGGGATCCTTGGCGAGGGCTTCGCTGTAGGCCTGGTGGGCCAGGTCGAGGTCTCCCGCCGCCTCCCGCCGCCACCCGCCCAGCAGCTTCTGGCTGACGCCCGGCACCGTCAGACAAAGGGCGCGCTGGTGCAGGCTGACCCACGTTCCGGGCAGCGGCGTGTAGGACCCCCCGCCCATGACGGACTGGGGTTCCGACTCATCCTGCAAGCCGTCGGTGTGGGGCAGGTCCAGCAGCGCGTGGTAGAACTCGTGCACGGCCACCGCAAACGCCCGGATGGTATGCTCTCCGGTCAGCACGAAGGCGGCCCCGGTCGGCGCCACCCCAGAGCACTCGGCGCCGGGCACGCCGCACACCACCAGAAAGATGTCCTGCCGCTGGCGGCGAGGCAGGTGCTGCCAGATGCGGGGGTCGGTCAGTTCCCGATAGCTCCAGAAGAGGTCCAGGGCATCGGCTTTGCCCAGGTCCCGGGCGGCGTCGACCTCAATGGGAGCCGTGCCGGGGAAAGTCTGGCGATGGAACTCAGCGACGGCCAGGGCGAGCTGCGTGGCCCTGCTCAGCCACTCGGCCGGCTCGCCGCCCGAGTACATGACCATGGGGATCAACCGGATACGGGTGAAGGGGCGCCAGCCGTACAGCGCGTGGAGCTGGCGCCGCGGCGCCTGCAGGCGGGCCTGCACGACCGCAGGCAGGTGGTCGACGGGCAGGGGACGTCCCTGCAGAACGGCCTGCCGAGGGCCCTCCAGGCCCGCAGCGAGGGCATCGGCTCGGGCGGCATCACCCCACCAGCGGTGGTAGGCCGCGAGAAAGGCGGGTGCCTCCGCGTGATCGGCACCCTCCAACAAGGCCAGCGCCTCGGCGGGGCGGTTCAGCGCCAGCAGCGCCCGGGCTCGGCGCAGCGCGTCGGCGGGCACGCTCTCGGCCACCCCCATGTCTCCCAGCCGCCAATGGAGGTCGTACTGCTCACGGCCGATCCAGGCGGCATGGGGGTGGTGCTGGCAGGCTTCCTGCAGGACTTGCAGGGCAACCTGGGGCTCCCTGAGCTTCTGGTAGCTCCCGACCAGCCGAAACCATACCCACTCCTGCGCCGGTTTGAGCCGCAGCGTGTCTCGCCACGCCGCCCGAGCCGCCTCGACCCGGCCCAGGCTGAGCAGGGTCAGGCCCACCTGGCCCTGGATCCACGTCAGCTCACCTTCCAAAGCCGGGTTGGACGCCTGCTGGGCCACGCGCACGGCGGCGCGGAAATACCGGAGAGCCTTCTGTCGGTGGCCGATCTGGCGGTACCAGCGGCCGCCTTCCCGCAGCGCCTCCATGAGGGCCAGGGCCGACCCCGGCGGCCGGGCCAGCAGCATGGTGCGGGCATGGCGGGCGTGGCGGCGGGCTGCGGGACCGTCCCCGGCCCGGTCCGCCAGCAGGGCCTGCTGGAACCGTGTGACCACCAGTTCCGGGGTCGACAGGTGAGACTCCAGGACCCGCGCGGCCAGGCTCAACGCTTCCTGGGCGTCGGCCATGTGGCCGTCCAGCTCGAGCTGGCGGCTGGCGCGACGCAGCCAGAACGACAGCAGGCGGGCGGAGGCGATGGGCAGGCGCAGCCCGTGGAAGCGGCGGACCCGCGGCAGCACGTCCACCGCGCGCTTGAGATCCAGGAGCAGCGGAATGCGCCGGGTTTCCACCTCGGCCCCCTCGTCTTCCACCTCGTCGAGGCAGTCCAGGGCTTCCTGATAGCGCTCCAGAGACCGCAGAGCCTGGCTTTTGACGAAGACCAGCGATCGGACTTGCCCCCCGTCGTGCTGGCGAAACCAGGGCAGGCATTGATCGAGGGACGCCAGCGCGGCGGCTGCCCTGCCCCGGCCATAGTGGTGGTGGGCGAGTTGTAGATGCCCCCAGGCCTGATGCTTATCGGGCTGCTCCGAGGGCCGGCACGTCGAGACCGCGATTTCGAACAAAGCGAGGGCCACTTCGGGTTGCGTGAGAGAAACTTTCGAGCCGGCCTGGCGGCAGGCGGTGGCGTAGCGGGCGTCGGCGATCAACTGCCCGTCCAGACCGTGGTCGAGGGCATAGCGTAGGGCGTACAGCAGCGGTTCCGCCACCTGGTCGACGGGCTGCTCGACCTGGCGAATGCAGAAAGCGGCGATGGTCTGGTGCGCCTGCGCCAGCGCATCGGCGGGAATGCGGTGCCCCTCCGCCAGCCGATAGCGATCGTTCTGCACGTGG
>DASYBA010000067.1:0-2184 GCA_036501005.1 Candidatus Xenobia bacterium
GCTCTCAGCAGGACTGCCCGACGGCGAGGCGCTCTCTGTCGTCTGTTGGGGCTCGGCGGCTCGGGTCACCTGCTCTTCCAACTGCACCTCCGGGCGCCGCAGCTCCGGATCGGCCTTGACGACCGCATCGGCCACCTTGTCGGTCGTCAGGCTGTCGGTGTTTTCATAGAAACCGACCTCGATGACGGTGCCGCCGGTGAAGTCCATGCCGAAGTTCCAACCCGTCGTGACGTGCCGGAAGACCATGGCGATCAGGCAGACGAGGATGAGGACTCCGGATCCAGCCAGGAACAGGTTGCGATTGCCAATGATGTTGCGGGGCTGGCGATGAAACGTCTGGGCCCAGATGGCGATCGCGGCCAGCACGACGGTGGCGACCACCATGCCGATTATGCTGCCAGCGTTGAGAGCGTCCAAATCAGGTATCCTCCCTAAAAACTAAGCGCCGTAGGCGGTACGGCTGGTGGCGACGCCGGATTGCACGGTCACGTCCATGAAGACCCGGGTGATCAGGACGGCGGTGATCATGCTCCACGCCGTTCCGATCATCAAGGTGTTGCCGAAGCCTTTCAGCGACCCGGTGGCCACCAGGTAGAGAATGAGGGCTCCGATGAACGTCGTCACGTGACCGTCCAGAATGGAGCTGAAAGCCCGCTGGAACCCCAGGTCGGTGGCGCTCCGCACGCTCTTGTCCTTCCACAATTCCTCTTTCAGCCGTTCGAAGATCAGCACGTTGGCGTCGACCGCCATGCCGATGGAGAGAATGAAGCCGGCGATGCCCGGGAGCGTCAGCGCCGCCCCCATCACCACCATGGTGGCCAGGCACAGCACCGAGTAGACCATCAGGGCGATGTCGGCCAGCAGGCCCGGCACCCGATAGTAGAAGACCATGAAGAGCATCACCAGACCCAGCCCCAGGCCTCCGGCCAGCAGGCTGCGGTTGAGGGCATCCTGCCCCAGGGTGGCGCTCACCACGCTGGAAGCCAGCAGGTTGATGCGCACCGGAAGGGCGCCCGCATTGAGGTAGTTGGCCAACTCCTTGGCGTCCTCTTCCTTCATCGAGCCGCCGCTGATGCGGCCCTCACCGCCAGTGATGGGCTCCTGGACATTGGGAGCGTCAATCTTGGTGCCGTCAAAGAAAATGCCCAACGGGCGACCCACCAGGCGGGTCGTCAGCTCGCCGAAGCGAGTCTTGCCCTCATCGGTCAAGGTAAACGTAATGTAGGGCTCGCTGTTGGAGAACTGGTAGCTCGCCTCTTTGATGAATTCACCGCTCATGGCGACCACCCAGTGCTCCTGGCCCGACACGGGGTCGATCTTCTCTTCGCGGAAGTCCAGCCGGCCCACCTTCTTGACCTGCTCTTCGGCCCGGCTCAGGTTGGTTTCCTCCGGCAGCTCGATCTCAATGCGCTTGAGCCCCTGGCTGTTGATGATGATTTCCTTGTTGCCAGCCGGATTGAGGCGACGCTCGAACACCTGCCGGGTGCGAGTCATCACGCCCTCGTCGATTTCCAGGTCGGGCTTGTCGATAGGCGGCAGCAGCTCGACGACGATGCGGCTGCCCGATCGGAGATCCAGGCCCAGCTTGCCCTGATACCCTTTACCGGGAATGTACACCAGGGTGAAGAAGGCGACCGCCGTCAGCACGAGGATGCCGACCATCAAGGCGAGGTTGCGGGACTGATTCATGCGAGCTCCAATCTTTCTGCTGCCACCAGGGCAAGGAGTTGAGACGGCGCCTGGATGCGGTAATGCGGCGTCCGGTCCTTGAGCTGGCCGTAGCCGTACTCGGCGAAAACGGTAACGGCACCATTGGCCAGCCCCATTTCGATGCCTTCGGGCGTATCCTCCACGTGCCATAGCTCGGCCACGGGGTCAAACTGCGAGATGACTTCGGCGAGGTATTCCGGCTGCGGCTTGCTGTGGTGTGACTGGCACGACCAGCCGCTCCGCACCAGCGCCTCCAAGGTCTCCGCTGCTCCCGGATAGGCTCGCGCCAGGCGGGCAAAGTTATCCAGGTAGAAGGGCCGGACGTGCCGCACAAAAACCGTGTCTGCTTGTTCCGCTGGACAGCCCAAGGCGCTGAGCATGGCCAGGGCGGGGCGCCCGATGAGGGCGCGGACCTCGGCCTGCGAGGGCAGGGGCGCCCCCAGGCACGAGAGACCATGCTGGAACGCGGCAACG
>DASYBA010000068.1:0-15124 GCA_036501005.1 Candidatus Xenobia bacterium
GTTCGTTCCGGAGCGGCACGAAGCGATCGGCGAGTGGGTGGCGGCGGCGGGCGAGCAGAACCTGGGGGCGTCTCCGGCCAAGTTGCGAGGCATGAAGCGTATATCGGACATCGGAATCCGGTGCGGCGCCAGGTCGGGGGCGAGAAGTCTCCCCCTTCGATGCGGGGAAGGACTTTCTGGAACGAGTCCTGAGCGTGCCCGGGAGACGTTGGGACGGGAAGATGAGAGCATTGCGGCAACCGTCCCCGTGGAGGCTTCGAACATTACGATCACTGGCTGGCGGGGACCATAGAGGCGGCCGGGTTTGAGAAGCTGCGATTGCTGGACGAGGCGTCAGCGGTGGCCCTGGGGTATCGGGCGCAGGTCTCGCCGGGAGAGAAGCGGTTCCGGGTGAGCTTCGGCATCGATGCCTACCGCCGGCTGACGATGTCGGCGACGGACCTGCAAACCGACAAGCCGGTGTACCAGGACTACCCGGTAGTCAAGCTGACGTAGGCGGCCGGACGGATAGTGATTCGCTATCACCACCAGTTGGTGATTTCTCCGACTTATCACCACTGAGTGGTGATTTTTCTGGTTTGTCGTGGCTGAGAGCTGTGTCCAGGCGGGATGCCTTCGAACAAGGTTGAGACGGTGGCGGAAAACGTGTCCAACACACCAGGGGCGGTAAGGATGTCGTCCGACTGCAGTGTGCGCGCCGAGTGGTCGGGGAGGTGGACTGTGACGGTTCGGGTTTCCGGGTCCACAACCCAGACGACCTGGACGTCAGCGCCAAGATATTCCATGACCTTCATCTGGATCTCCGAGGCCCGATCGTTCGGGCTCACGACCTCGACGACTAGCGCGGGCGGGTCAAGAGGTATCCCTCCGGCGTGTCTCGGTAGGGGAGTTGACTGGCGAGAAGCAGGGCGGCGTCGGCACCGCGTACGGTGCGGGGTTGATACTTGACGACCACGCCCACTCCGCCGGCAAGGGGCAGACCCACGCCGTTCCGTGTCGCCGCGTGCAGGGTGAGGATCACCAGGCCCTCGACGATGCCGTGGACGTCCCCCGTCGGCATGAGATCGACAACCTCCCCATCGACAATTTCGAAGCGTTCTGGTAGATCGGACTTCCGTTTCGAAAGGGTCACAGGGGAGAGTTCTAGAGCAGGACTTGCTTGCCCTTGCTGGGCACACCTACGAATACCGCCATGTCGTGGATGCTGTCCCTGGCCTGCGGATGGGCGTTGACAGCGCCTTCGTGATAGAAGTGCGCGACTTTCTCGTCCCCCGCTGCAGTCTTCGGCAAGCGGTTGCCCGCTCCATGAACCAGACCCCGGTGGGGCCAACTAAAGGAGGAGGCAGTAGGCGGAGACCCCGGCGAAGAAGTCTTACCCATGCCATCGCCATTTCCGGGTATGGACCCTTTCATCGAAGGCCAGGACTGGAAGGGCTTTGATCTGCAATTTATCGGTTCACTGCAGGCCAGCATGGCCCCCAAGCTTCATCCGGCATATGTGGTGCTGGTCGAGGAGCGAGTGTACCTGGAGAAGGGAGCTGAGCCGGAGCAGCCGTACATCCGGCCAGACGTCACGGTTGCAGAAGCTGCTGGTGAGGGGCGTTCAAGAGGACCTGTCGCTTCGGCTACAGGGGCCGTGGCACCTATCGTCGTGACGCTTCCTATCCCAGAAAAGGTCACAGAACGCTGGCTGACGATACGGCGCAGAGACACACGAGACGTGGTGGCGGTGATCGAGGTGCTCTCACCTGGAAACAAGCGCTCAGGCAGCGATGGCCGCCAGGAATATCTCGCCAAGCGTGCCGGCGTGCTGGCGAGCCAGACGCACCTTGTCGAACTGGATCTCCTGCGGGGGGGCCTGCGGCTCCCAACGGTGACCTTGTTGCCCGAAGCGGACTACTACGCATTCATCAGCCGAGGTACGACCCGGCCATCTGCCCACGTGTACCCGTGGCGACTGCGGGATGCGCTGCCCGTCATTCCCATCCCGTTGTTGGAAGGCGATGCCGACGTTGCGGTGGATCTGCAGGGAATCTTTCTGGATACCTATGAACGATCGGGGTTCCAATGGTCTATCGACTACACAAAGCCGATTGCGCCGCCGCTGAGCACAGCAGACGAGGCGTGGGTGCGCGAATTGCGCATCATCCGTCCGTAGGCTATTTCGCCTCCGGCGCGTCGTGCAGGGCGCCTGACAGGCCATGACCTTTGATATAGCCGTCGGCGACGGCTTCGGTGGCATAGGTGCGAGGGGTCACGAAGCGCTCGGCGAGGATCATCTGTTCGCCTTCACTGAACTGGCCCAGCGGACCTGGTCCAGGCGGGTGCTGACCTGGTCGTCGGTGTCGCCGTTGACGAGGACCTCGACCGTCTTGGGGTCTACGGGAATGGCCGCCCCGTACCACTGGGTGGCGTACCAGTGGGCGTAGCGGCGGAGCCCCAGTTGGTGGGCCTGGCGTCGGCGGTGACCTGGGCGCCTTTGGCGCTGCGTCCCAGGATGCGTTCGTCCTGCAAGATGTGGACGGCGTCGTCAAACGGCTTGTCGCGATACATGCCCACGTCGTGGTACATGTCGGTGCGACTGTGTCCGTTGATGGGCGGGAGCATGCGTCCATTATAGCATGCGGGCGCCGGTCCCCTGGGTCACTGTTTGAAGAGGTGGTCGGGGAGGTGCTGGAGGGCGTATTCCTTGACCTTGTCGGCATCGACCATGCGGGCGAGGAAGCCCACCTTGCCTGTGGGGGAGTCGAGGAGAATCTCGTCGGAGAGAATATAGCCGCCCTTGCCCCGGACTTTGACGCGGGTAGCCCTGGTGAAGTCGGTCCAGGCGTAGCGCTTACCGCCCCGGGTGGTGACGCCCTGTTCGTCGACGATCTTGGGCAGGTGGGCTTCGCCGGCCCGGAGGATGAGGGGGAAGAGGCCAAATGTCATCAGAGTGCAGGGCCAGTAGATGCAGCCGGGGATGGTGGGGTGGAGCTTGACTTCCATGGGCCCGGCGTTCTGGGCGGTTGAATAAAGTTCCTGTAAAGACGGATGGTAACCGTTCAGGGGGTAGGTGCGAACAAAGTTCCAGGATGGAACCCGCGATGACGCGACCGATTCCGAACGGGATCGGTGGTCAATCGAATAGCCGATGAAGTGTCCAGGCGCTATTTTTGTTGAGCCGGCAGTAGTGACGGGCGCTCGGTACCCTCCAGGACGCTCCGTGCTGTCTGGCGGAGGAACTCCCATATGTGCGCTTCTGCAGCCTGATAGTCTCGACTGCCGTTAGGATGCTGGCGACGAAGCGACTACCTCGATCACTCTGGCTGCCGAAGCTGATCTTGCGCCAGATAACGCCCTGTCGGAGGGCGCGTTCGGCAGCGTTGTTCGTCGGATCCAAGCCTTCCACCTCGACAAAGACAAAGAGAGCTGGCCAGAGCGCAAGCAGGTTCCGGCATGTGCGGGCCGTCTTCTTATGGTTGCATTCGGCTCCAACAGCCAGCAGAGCCCGCATGTCGTTCTTGACACGCTGCATACGCTGGCGTAGCCCAGCGCGATCAAGCAGTCCCTTCTTGAATCGTTGCCAGTAACGGAACAAGCGTTTTTCCAGACGGAGACCTTGCTGGCCGATCTCCTTGGATTGACCGCTGCGTGCGGCTATTTTCTCATAGTCTCGTTGTATGTGTGAATGGCAGACCTGCCGCTGCTCCTCCGGCGTTCCCAGGTACACCGCAAACCGGTCGCTGACCATGTAGCCCTGGAAATCTGGTCCAAGCATCTCCCTTACTACATCGGCGTTCCTGCGCCGGTCGATACGGTATACCGCCACGTCCTTTGTAACGTTGGTCCAGAGATAGGCTCGCTCCCCGATTTCCTTCCACCCGGTCTCGTCCGAATGCACCGTGCCGGCCTTTCGAACCTCGTTCTCTGCTTCGGCTCGTGCTGGCTCCAGTGCCTTCTCAATCCTGCCCTCCATGTTGGACACGGTGCCAAGACTGATCGGGATTCCGAGCAGGTCGCCCAGCAGTTGGCAAACCGCACGCCGGGTGACATGGTATACTCCGGTGAGCATCGCCGCCAGAGCGTGAACATTCGGTCTGAAGGTCGTGACTGGGACGCTCTTCGGCAATTCGGCGCGGGTCCACATACGACACTTCCTGCATTGACGAGCGTGCAGCCGGTGGTCGGTGACATGGGGCTTTATCGGCGGCAGGTCGACGACCTGGTGACAGTCGGGCTCCGGGTCCAAAGGTGGGGCGCCGCTTTCGAAGCCCTCGCCGCAGATTCCGCAGCACGAAGGGAAGAAGTCGACCACCTCGTCCATCTGTTCTGGTGGATACGCCGCACGGAAACTTCCGGGCTGCCCGGGCTGACCGCCCTTGGGACGCTTGGACTTGGGCTTCTTCGGTCGCGGGACCCACGGCGGATCGGATGACGGCGGCTTTGACGAGTTTCTAGAGTTCTGGTTTACCTGGACCCGAAGCTCGTCCACCAGCTTGGTCAGTTTATCCACCTTCGTCTCCAACTCGCTACAGCGAGGGCACTCGCCGGCTGCCGCAGATTCCAGGCGAGATCTGAGCTCACGATTCTCGCCCTCTAAAACTCGGACGTGCTTGAGGACAAGGTCAGCTTCAGGGGGGACGCCGTCCGATGCACGTTTGTCTTTCATGCATCGACTTTCGCGCTATCGGATCAGTCTCCTCCTGTTGACGATCAGTCCGTCAGCTTTTTTTCGAGGCCACCCCCTGAACGGTTACGACTGATGTACCCATGTCTCCGGGACAGATTCCTGGCCAAGCGAAGCTCATGGTTCTCCCTGACCCGCCCGACATCAGGGATCGGGTGTACCAACCCACGTTGGAAGAGCTGGTCCCGTCTACAATCCACATCCTGAAGGCACTACCCAAATGCCCCAGGTGAAGGATCAGGGAGCCACCGAGACGTCTGCCGGATTTGCTCTGTCGAGCATGGTGGAGGGTTCGCTTATCGGCGGGAGCCGATAGAAACGTCGACTACTCGCCCTGGCAACTTGGTGTCGGGGCTCGGCACCGCCCTCTGGGACCAGATGAAGTCGAAGCCCAGCCGGCCTCCGAAAACACGGATGGAGGTATCGCTTCGCTTGGCCGTCTTCTCCTGGCTGCCGACCCGCACTTCGTCCGTCGCTCCGCTTCCATCTCATCGGGCACAGCGCCGTGCATCACGAACCGCTAGGGCGTCTGTTCGCTGCCAGACTCTCTCGTGACACCATGCCCATCATCCGCACGGACCAGGAGGGTAACACGACCATCTACTCACTGGAAGAAGGCGCCATCCAGGAGATCCTCTACATGCGCAGGAACTGAGCCTGTCGGTCCTCTACATCTACCGCCACTTCCGCTTCCGCTTGGCGCACCCACGCCGCCGGCTAACCTGTTCGCGTCCAGCGCAGCTTCTGCGACGGCGCCCCCCTGATCACCTCTGCGGCGGTTGGCTAACCGCTTACGGAGATCCTGTACATCCGCCAGTAGGGGTCGGTCCTTCGATTCCAACCCAATTCACGGAACGACTTTAACATGGACAATTTGCTTCTGAATGTCAGGTTCGGTGTAGTTAGCCTTCTTGACTAGTCGTTCCATAAGATGAAACACGGGTGGACCATAAGCATCCAACCAATCCTGCTCCATTTCGGTGATGGCTTCCTGTGCGGTCCATCCATTGTAGGTGCGATAGCAGGCTATCATGACGCCCACCGAGTCGACACCGAGCTCGTCATGAACGTAGATTGGTTGATTTTGTGGGTCATTCGCGACCTTTAGAAATTTCATAATCTCGCCGTGGCAGAGGTTGTTCAAGTTACATGGAATGTGGACGTATCGGAGACCCAAACCTTGTAGTGCGCTGCGATCGTCGTAGAGCAAACGGAGATCGACTATGGTCTTAACGCCGATAGTACGTAGGTTGCCGAATGCTTGGTTGGTTGGTTGGCCGCCCCTGTAAACCGGCGAGTCCGGAAGTTTTGAAAAGCGCGGGATACCTTGAAAATCCATAGGAGTGGATAGCGGATGAGGACTTGGAGCAAGGGAAGTACTGGGGGCGGGTGATGGCGTTTGAGCCACGGACATCTCGACCGAACCAATGGCCAACGTCAATAGGAGAGCTATTCTTAGTGCGATTCTTGACATAAAGTGGCTCCTACTCTTTGTGCAGAACATCCTCAATGTTCAGGAGGACGTCTCCGTCTTTGACAACCTTGCTGAGGCTCAACAGCCACATGCGATACTTTGTGACGGCGGTCTTTTGCTTTCTTATGATTGTAAACCAATCGGTAACCACGTCTGAAGTGAGCACTTCGGGCACCTGGCTAATCGGTGTTTCACAAGACTCAACCTCCTTGACGGCATCCGTGAACGGAACCCGGTTGGCTGTAAGGATTTTTACCGAGAGCTCGTTGAGAAGCTTTCGAGTGCCTTCTTTGGCGGATTGAGTTTTCTGGACCCGATACACCCGGACATATGCCCGAGCCACCTTGCTTGTGTCGGTGAGCCATTGGCTTGGGGAATACTTTACATCAGGATGCTTGATGGCTTCATCATACATGTCTCGAGTCGAGTCAAGAAACCTTTGCATATTGCTGAGAGACAGGTAAGCAGAGCCCTCGTCCGTGTAAGGGTCGAGCAGCGTCTCGCAATATTCAACACCCGACTGGAGATGGGTCTTGTCGTGATCTAGGCGATAGTACGCATTCAAATACTGATTGATGTCGTCGATCCTCGAGTTGAGGTCGCTTTTGAGGTGTCCCGGGTCAGTTTGAACCGCTACACCAATAGGAGATAGGATGATACAAACCAAGGCAGACAAGCATTGCGTCAAGACCGACCTACGAAGTAGATTCATGCAACCCTCCTTGTTCCGTCTGCAGATTCCCCGCACCACGATGGCCAGTGGAGCGACCCGGATCTGGCTGGGGCGAGGTATCTGCGATTAGAGAGAATGTTTTACCCACCACTGACTGAATTGCTGACTTGGCTCGCCTCTCGGACCATCCACAGCTGAAGGCTATAAAGAGGAAAATCGAAGGCCACTTTTCGGAGCTTGAATTCGATAGCCCCAGCAAGTCGACCTTGATGGCGGAAGCAATGAGCAACGATAGGCCAAACGCTACGAATATCTGAACGAAGGTGATCACGAAGGTGTAACTCCATGAGGGGATTGAGCCATCAGAACCGGAGTCGATGCCGAGACTAGTGCACTTGCTTAGGAGCACTCCAACTGCACTTAAGAGAAACATTCGTACAACTAGCCAGACAGGCAAGAAGGGACGCTTAATGAGCGTGTATTGCGAGATTTGGTTTTCGGAGAGGCTATCATAAAACAGTGTATTGAGCCGTGCCCAGTTCTCATACGCGGCTCTTGCTGTTTGGAAGTGGGCTAGTTGTGAGCACAATACCTGTAAACGTGTCTCTTGGCTCCTATTTTCTTCCACGATGCGGTTCAATAGTAAATTAACGCCGTCCGCAGTTGACAGGAGATCGTCGGTGTTACTGCAGCAAAGGGTATTCCTGTCTACAGGGAATCCGAGCTTCGCGATCGATTCTGTGTTGGGGTGTTCTTTCCGGAACCCCCACATGAACGGGATTGCAGCGGCAACCCTTGCTACTGTGGGCGGTTCGCCTGGATAGACGTCGAATGGGGTAGGGGCTTTAGCAGGCGGATAATTGAACCGCAACTGGTCTGCCACTGCCACTATATTAATGTCAGCACTCGTCAATTCAGCGGCAATGCTTTCGGCTTCCTTACTGGGATCGGTCCAGAATGCTTGATAAGTACTGATATAGTCAAATTTGAGCCCATCTGCTGTGAGTCCGGGAGCACATTGGTCGCTTGCTGTATTGAGCGACTCGTCGGCGGATCTGACCTGGGTATACAGGAAAAACAGTGCGTATGAAGACAGGGTAGTGGCGATCAAAACAGTGAGAATGACGGCCTTGACTGTCGTGAAGGCATTCTGCGCGGGGGATGGTCGGAGGGCTGCCTTAGCTTCCAGGGCCGCCAGTCGGAGTCGTTCCCTGGACTTATACGGCGCAGTATTCTCAAAAGCTGCTTCGAGCATGACTAAAACACGATCATACCGCTCTGTTTGCCCCAGATCATGGAGGGAGTCAAGAATCGCCAGCGCCTTTAAACAGGAGTGCAGCTTGTCCTGAGTGAGGCCACCGGCCAGGAGGGTTGCCTCAATTTGACCTCTGAATTCCAGAAGCTTCTCCCGAGTTGGCGTATGGGGGCTTACCATACGGGGCGACCTGTCGACTCGACTAAGCAGTTACCAAGGCGGTTCTGCCTCAAAGACGGAACTTCATTCGCGCCATTTAAGGTGCCCGGCAAACTCCTCCTTTGTTTGAGACACTCCTCATGGTAGTTCGGGAGACAGTCCGCGTACATCCCACACTCCTTTTGCTCTCGCGCTACGCGTGAAACCTGACCCTTGAACTTGGTACTCCGGTGAGCGTAGATCTCAGGCTTCATTGGGTTTCTGGGGCTCCTTCCAGGGCTGGCCACCGAAGCCGGGGTCACTCCCGTTGAGAGCTCCTAAGGAGAGAGCTCTTCAGAATCTTGGCGACAGTCATTGAGTTTCTCGTGATCAGTTCGGTGCAGGAATCAGGACTACCGAAGAGTCAGTCACCTGGATAACCACTTTCAGTGCGTCCATGACAGGTCGAAGATCAACTCGCGTAACTCCGCCGGTTTCGCTCGGGTTACAGTCAATGGCCGACCTCGTTCCATTGCCATCGCTAAGTACTACGGTACGAGCAGGCTTCGCCACGGGGACGGGAAGAGCTTCAGCGGGCCAGATCACGTCGGCCACTCGTCGCTGTGGCAACGTTACCGTCTGGGCACGGTCCTGCACGACGCCGAAGTGCAGGTGAGGCACCTTGTTGCCGATGCCGGTCTTGCCTACCTTATCGCCGGCTTTTACCCGGATGGGGGGGGAGCCATCAGCCAGGTTCATGTCCAACGCTGACAGGTGTGTATACCAGATAAAGTTATAGGTCGTCTGGTCGACGGTCAGAGGGCTTGCCAGCTTAATGAGTGCTGAATGTGGTGTGTCGATGCCAACGTTTTCCGTTGTTCCCCAGGGCGTATGCCCATACTCGGCATAAATCAGGTCGCCGTCTGCGCCGGCAAAGGCTTGGGTTCCAACCGGAACCAGTATGTCGAGGCCCGAGTCGGCATCATAGCCGCCATCATTCTTGGCGCGGGTAGTGCCTGGAAGGGGATTTTGAATTTGACCGACAGCGAGTACACCTCCGTCAAAATTTGCTTGCCCATTCGGCGCTGGGACAGTATCGGGAGCTTGGCTTGTTTGCAAAGTGAGGAGACCATTGGATTCCATGATGGAAATCAGCTTCTTGGCATAATCCGGGTCCGTGGCATACCCGTCTGCTTGAATTTGCCGTGCGAATTCCCTGGGATCGTTTCTGACCTTCATCGCGCTAGCATAGCGCGGGTTGCTCAACAGTTGCGAGTGTCCCTTGAATGAGTCTTCAAAAGACGGGTAGGCTTGGAATCTGGCATCAATAGAAATGGTCTTTCCGTTTTCCACCTCCCAGGTTGTGCACACGACGTAGCTACCCGAGCCGCTCCACTTAATTCCAAAGAGGTTATAGGAATAACTCCCTGAGGTCTTGTCCTTTGGGACGGATTTGCCCCACCCCGTTTCCAGGATGGCTTGAGCCATGGTGACTGCAGCAGGGACCCCGGAGGCTTTCTGCGCCCGCAGTGCTGGGTCTGTAATTGCCGCTAGGAAGTCCTCGTGGGTTGAGTATTCTGGCACAGATCATCCCCCATTTGCATTAGTAGAACGTCGCCTATGTCAGCTAACTGAGGCGACCGCGCTGGGAATTGGAGTCGTAAGTGAACCGCTTCAGGGCTTCACGGCGGGTGCCGGCGTGGAGATGTACTGGACCACGTAATCGAGCAGTACGGTATTGGAAGGATCCGGAACGTTGGTCGGTGCGAAGAATCCGGTGGGGTAATGCATGGCCCTGTTTAACGACACGTGGAGGGCTCCCAGCAAATTGGGGCCGGCTGGAGTACCCGGGATTGCATTGAAAAGCTGTCCGACCGTTTGAAGTACCTTTGTACTCGCCGCAATGGCGGGGGTAACACCGGGTACGATTATAGACGCAATTCCTGAGAGTGTTGCAATACGCGGATCAGAGGTGAGAAGGTCGAACAGACTATTCGTTGCTGCCCCGGGCTGGCTACTCGCCTTCATGATGCCGAAGATCCACTCGATGGAGTCAGGCTCAGTGTCCCCGCTGCAGACTTCCCATCCAGTGGTGCCGCCCAGAGGGTAAAGCGTGTTGTCGTGCACCTGGGGTAAAGTCATGGTGTTGACGGTCGCGGATAGAGCCCCTTTGAGAGCGGTCTGCAGCGAGGCCAGGTCGGAGGCATTGACGACCGAGTCAATACCTTTAATGCCTTGGGAATTCGTGGAGACAATGCTAAAGAGTTCAACATCTACACCTGGGTGCCCACCCAGGAACGGCTTCGCTGTGTGGTTGTTGTGAACACGAATCTGCGAGACACGGAGGGAAAACATTGGAAGAATCTCCTTTGCCAGGTTTGTTGCGGTGATAGGGAGACCGTCTAACGTGAGTAGATTGGTCGGCTACGGATTTATCGATAAGGGCCGGCGGCGCCTTCGGGTATGGGGGCGTCAAACGTGCAAGAACCTTGCACCGACTCGGGCCGCCCACTCGATGGCGAGGCTTTCCAGACGGTTGGCATTGAGCTCGTCAGCGGTGAGCTTGGCCGCTCGCGCTTCAATCAAGGCGAAGAACTGCTTTTTTTCCTCCTGAGGAATTTCATCCCATGTCAAGGGGGCTTTTCCGCCAGGTAGAAGAAGTTGCGCCACCTCAGGAATGTCAGCGGCACATGGGACTTCGGATCCTTTGGGTAGCCAGTTGCGATCAGCTCCCAGCGTGTTTAACCATAGGCATGCATCTCTCAGACCCTGCGCAAAGTCGTGGATCATGATGGTAGGATCAATGAAACCCCCGAAATGCCCGAGTAGATGCCCGGGAAGCGCTCCCTTTGGTTTTATGCGCGCTATTTGCAGGATGCTCTTGTCGTGAAGATCCGAGACGTAATCAGTGAGCATCATGCGCAGCTTGAACAGGCCCTGCCTCCCGGGATCGTTCGCGAGCTCTTTGATGACGCCTCTGACCTTTTTCCTTTCAGGTCGCCGCTTCATGTAGCGATCCAGCGCCGCATCAAGATTGAAGGTCGGGGCTTGAATGTCCTCGTGGTCTCCGATGAGCCTGTGTAGAAGCGATTTGGCTTTCGCTGTTGCGGCAGCCACCTGGTTGTTTGGCACCGATTGGATGGAATCTCGAATGATGTCGACCAGGTATTCCTCTCTCACCTGAAGCCTGGTGTTCACCTCTTGCGACATCCGAAGGTCATTCTCAAAGGACTGCCCCTGGTACGCATCAATAAGACTGCTGACGACCATTGACACTGGACTCGTGATATCGCGAGAGGGTGGGGCCTTGGCAGATTCCGTTTGGTTCTGGGCGGGGTCAACCGGGTCTGGCTGAATCAGGACATAGATGCGGTCCTCGTCGGGATTCTGTCCAGCCAGGTTCTCCAATACCTCGGACGCCCTGTCTAGGGGCATGTTATCCAGAACGCCGCCATCCGTGTATTTCATGCGGATGAAGCCATTGCCTTCGGCGCTCTCGACGTGAGGGTAGTCGACAGCATAGCGTGAAATGGCCATCGGCTGCCAAGCTACCGGGAAGGCTCCGGAAGCCATGGCAAAATCCAGGAGTTCCTCCCATGAACTGACATGTTCGCCACTGTCACCGCGGTGAGACCGCGCCGGCAATTCCAGAACCTGATTTGCTGTCCCAGGCCTTCCGACCGAGAAGGTGACCCCATCCTTGTGGGTCACCGCATCCATCTCCAGAGTCTGTCCATCGGCGCCCAGAGCATTGAAGCTATAACGTATCGGTTTAAGCGGTGTCAACGCACAAGTAAAGATGAGCTCGTTCTGACGAATTCGATTGGAATCGGCGGATTTTGGGAGAAAGTTCCTCTTGCCGACAGCGTCCAGGTTTGATGATGAGAAGAAAGAGTGCACATCCACTCCGACCCTCATCTGCACCTGCTTTTGGAAACCTAGATCGGTGCTGCACCAAGTGTTGAAGTTGGCCTTGACAAATTCGATGGGGTCGCCGCCGTTCATGACGTGAGCCGCCAACATGCTCCCCGTCATGGCTCCTGCTGAAGCTCCTGAGATGACATCAACCATGATGCGTGCACGCCCCGGAGGAAGCTGGGCATTCCATTGATCCATAGTATATGCAATTTGGCTGACGACGCCGGCTTCATAGGCGCCCAATGAGATAGCGCCCGACAGAATCATGCTAAGATGAAGAACGCCTGTTTCCATTGGCACATTCCTTTGCAGGTTAGGTGGTCACACGACGGACCGTCGGTGAGCAGGCATCAAAACGGGGGTGGACCCTGATGATTCCCGTAGCTATGCGGGCAGACAGTTTGGCGGAGGCTGGAGCGAGTCCCTGTGACCCTTCGGTTAGCAATTTTCTGACCGCGCGGCCATGAAGTAGGAAGGCCTATTGGACACCGTTCCAGGAGGCCCTTTGAGGCAAGATGCCGCTCGCTCGGCTATAGGATAACTAGTATCGGACAAAGAAGGATATGCGACACTGCCTACGTCCCATCTATAGGGCTGAGTTCGCTAGACGCATCCAATGACACCGCTCGCTGTCAATGCAGAATGGGGTGTCCTTTTAGCCCGTTTGAGACCAACTCGAGCCGCTCGCGTCGGAGCAGCTCTCATCCCACCCGCAGAAGCCCGCGTCGATGACATGCGACGACGAGTTCCACTTCGACGCCTCCCCCGCCGACGTCACCACCGCCCCCGCCCCCTGCTGCGGCAGGTGCGATACTCCAGGAACGCCCTCAGCTTCCGGGTCGAGCCACAGCAGCCCCTTCCACCCGCCCACTGGCGCCGTCGTGTATTGGACCAGCGTCTGGTCCGACGCCGACGAACTCGAACTACCCCGATGCCACTCGCTCACGATGGCCAGGTGATCGTACCGAGCCTCGGACGACGCCTGGCTCGTATTGACTTCCGTCGTCTGGAGGGTTACCGCATGCAGTTTTGTCGGGTCAGTTTCCAACACCGTGTAGGCCGCCTCGGCGGAGGCCCTCGTCAGACCGTCGCCCTTCTTGTCGGCCACGAACAACCGGCCATGCGCCGCCAGTTCGACGATCGCATCCCGAGCCTCCACCTGCGCCTGCTCGGGCAACGCCCTGTACGAGTCCACCGGTCCGGCCTCCCGAGCCTTCGCCCGGCGTGCCACCTTTCCCGTGCTCTGAGCGCCCGCCGCCTCCGCCTTCATTGGCCCGCCGCCTCGTTTTGGATGCGAGCCATCGTCGCCTCGAACTCCGCATCCCGCGCCGCCTGGCGCTCCTGGAACTTCTGCTGCGACTTCTCCATGCTGTGCTCGACCAGGCGCTCCGTCCCAAAGAACCCGCCCACCGCACCGACCGCCATCCCTGCGAGCAGGGCGGGTGGAAACACCACTCCGATAATCGCTGCGCCGACCAAAGCCCCCATCAGCCCGCCAATGGGACCGAACCCAGTCCGTTGGTGCACCTTGAACGCCTTCTGCCCATCCAGTTGCTGCGCCCGTTCCACCGAGCCGTCCTTGATCATCTCGCTGGCTGCGCTGGACTGCGAGCGGTTGTCGCCATCGATACGGCGCATCTGCTCCTGGTTGCTGCCGTACACGATCTGCGATACCTGCGTGCCATTCTTGTAGACGCCCACCATGCCCTCGGGCAGGCCAGCCCCCTGCGAAACCTCCCCGAGCTGCTCCGGCTTGTCGATACGGGTCAACCCGTATCCCATCTTCCGCTCCGAGTACTCGTCCGCCACGACCCGGGTGACCTTCTTGTCCGGCGTGTGCGCCGTGACGTTGTAATGGTGGCGCGTCTCGGTCGGCTGTTCCGCATCGACGACGTAGATTGGCTTCCCGGCCGCCATCAACTGTCGGGCCGTCGCCGCGTCCACGACCTGCAGCGCCTCATGCCCGTAGCGGGACTTCCCGCCGAAGTCAGCCATCAGACGCCGGTCGTGGTCCAGATCCATGAGCTTCTTCCGCTGGGCGTCCACCTGGGGCTCGAGAGCCGCCTTGGCTTTGGGCATCTTCCCGGTCGGAGCCAGGTCGATGCTGTCTCCAATCGATCCGTTGGCCAACAGGATGCTGCGCAGCTCCGCTGGCGTCGACGCCTGATTGTCGGGATGGATGTGGAAGCGGGTCTTGCGGACGTCCCCGTCGTTGTCGATTTCAATAGACCCCTTGCCATGTCGCCGAAAGCTCAGGAAGCCGAACCCGGCGCCGACCGCCCCTCCGATCAAGGCCAGCGGCAGGGCCGCTATGCCCGCGGTCGCCGCGGTCGTCCCCAAAAACACCGTCGCCAGGGCCGCCGTCAGGCCGGCGCTGCCCACAATCTTGGCTCCCAGCCCGAAGCGATACCAGTTTTTGTCGCTCTTGCGCATCCACTCGGAAGCCATCTGCGCGGGGTGCGACTGGACGCCGGGCACCTGCCACGAGTCGTCTTCTGACGGCACGTGACCGCCGATCAGGGCAGCATCCACCCGGGCGGCGGACGTCAAATCTTCGGCTTTTTCGCCCGGAAACGGCCGAGCGAGATCCAGCACGGGCGACACCACCGGGGGCCTCGCCTTCTGTTGTCCGATCGTCGGCATCGTTAATTGCTCCAGTAGCTGGACTGCTGCCAGGAATGGCCGGAATCCGATCCCCCGATGACGTAGTTGAGATCCCAGCTTCGGCCGCTGCTCGACGACGAGCTGAACCAGTTGGCCGTCTCCGCAGTACCCTGCGGGGCACCAAGCTGCGCCACCTCGGGCATGCCGGGCTGGATGCCCGTTTGTCTCCAGTCGGGCTCCGTCCACGTTTTGAACGACTCCCAGTTGAGGAGGGGTGCGCCGCTGTAGTCGACCGACCGGTTGCCCTGGTCACTAGCCGATGAGGCCCAGGCGTGCGTTTCCTTGGGTGCGAAGAAGCCCCATTCGGCGTCGTGTCGAGACGAGCCGCTCGAC
>DASYBA010000069.1:0-4011 GCA_036501005.1 Candidatus Xenobia bacterium
GATCTCCAAGGGGCTTACCTGGAACCGTTCGGAAGCGACCCAGGTACACGACGTGACGACCGGGTGGTTGCTGGAGGCCAAGGCGCCGACCCGCCTGGCAGCCTCGGCCATGGCCCGGGGCCTGGGGCCCCGCTATCCTGCCATGGCCGTGACCCGGGCCGACGGAACCCCCTGCATCCGTCTCATCCAGGTCTTTCCCACCCAGAGCGACGCGATCGTGAAGCAGAAGGAGCTCCAGAAACGGCTCAGCAAGCCGGTGGACGTGGTGCGGAGGACGCACCGGCAGACGACGACGGTCCTCATCCTGGAGACCACCATCAAGGGCAAGGACAACGCGCAGGCGCTGCGCCAGCAACTCGAGGAGCACGCCGTGACGGTATCGGTCAAGGAGCGATAGATGAAGAGAGTCGTAATCGTGGCGTGCCTGATCGTTCTCAGCGTGGCTGCGGTCAGAGCGGCCGACGTCATCACCGACGACGCCGCCGCACAGGCGCTCTTCAAGCAGGCCTACGCCATCATGGCCGAGATGGGGTTGAAGATCGACCGCGACATTCTCTTGAATTTTCGCACCCGCGATGAACTGAATACGGAGAACGCGGGTCACGGGGGTCGTACGCTGGAGCTCAACGGTTTCTACCGCGCCTACAACCCGGAGAGCGTGTGGGTGGTCTCAGGGCTCACCAAAAGCGAGACCATCGGCGTCATGGTGCATGAACTGACGCACGCCTGGCAGTCGACGGAGAGCCCGCAACAGGACCGCAAACTGACCGAGGGCTTCGCCCGCTGGGTGGAGTATCACACCTATCTGAAGATTGGCGATGCCGACACGGCCAGGACCATCCAGGAGGATCCCGATCCGGACTACGGGGGTGGATTGCGCTACCTGCTGGACCTGGAGAAGAAGCAGGGCATCCCGGCGGTGGTGCAGTTCGCCCGTACGCAACGAGACATCCCCTCCGCCGGCAGTTAAGCGGCCCCACGGCTCGGGAGCACTACTGCCAGAGGACATACGGGGGGGGCGGCGAAGACCGATCTGTACCCCGTTTAGAAAGGTTCAATGGCATGGCTACAGGCGAGCACGGTAAGCCCAAGAAGGTCCGCCGCACGCGGGCGCAGCAAGACCCTCAGCACGAGCGGCTGGCTTTCGAAGCCGGTCGGGTGCTCGGTCGCACCGAGGCGCAGCAGGAGATTCGCCGAGATTTCAACGATGACGAGTTCTACTCTGCCTACTCGTCGGTCTGCGATGCCTTGGCCTGGCTTTCCGAGCACCTGCCAGAACGTTTCCGGGCCATGGGGGGCGACTTCCACCTGATTCACGACATCGTTTGCAACGCCGAAGGGTTGCTCGAGATCATGGAACAGTACGAGGAGATGGAGTGGCCGGACCGCGTCCCGCCGCGTCCGCCCGAAGACCAGGAGTAGTGTGCATCCGTTCCTCGACCGTTTGACCCAGGGGCCGCTCGTCTGCGACGGGGCCATGGGCACCCAGATTTTCGCGCACCTCACGCCCTCGACGCACTGGCGCTCGATCGATGCGCTCAACCTCGGCACGGCCGAGGAGCAGGAGCTCATCAAGCGCATCCACCTGGCCTATCTGGAGGCGGGTGCGCAGGTTATTGAGACCAACAGCTTTGGGGCCAACCGGGGCGCCCTGGCCAGCTTCGGCCTGGATGGCCAGGTGACACAACTCAACAGCCAGGCGGCCAAAATTGCCCGGCTGGCCGTGGAGGCATCGGGCCGCAAGGCGTTCATCGCCGGTTCCCTGGGCCCCACCGGGCTCAGTAGAGACAACTGGCAGGCTCGGGGCTCCCTATGGGTATCGGACGTCTATCGAGAACAGGCCACAGCCTTGGAGGCCCGAGGCGTTGACCTCTTCATCGCGGAGACGTTTTCCGACATGGAGGAGCTCCTGCTGGCCATTCGTGGCGTGCAAGAGACGTCGTGCCTGCCCATTGTCGCGCAGATGACGTTTACCGAAGAGGGCATCACCCGGGACGGTCTGAGTCCGGCACAGGTGGTCAAACGACTGGAGTCTGGCGGGGTCGCGGTGATCGGGGCCAACTGCAGTACGGGCCCGGCCGCCACCTTGCAGGTGCTGGAAGAGATGTCCCACGCTCGCACCACGTCAACGTTCCTGTCGGTCATGCCCAACGTCGGCGAGTCGCAACGCCGCGGCAACCGAGTCTACTACCCGGCCTCCTCGGCGGAGTACTTTGCCGAGTTCGGGCGAGAGGCGGTGGCGGGCGGCGCCGTCCTGGTGGGAGGGTGCTGTGGCACCACGCCGGAACACATCGAAGCGCTGGCCCGAACGGTGTCGGAGCGCCCCCGTGAGACGTCCATGGTCATGCCCCAGGCGAAGCGGGAGGAGCCGGCACCCGTCACCCTGGGTGAGCCGACTCGCCTTCAACGCTTGCTGGAACTGAAGAAGTTCGTCATCTCCGTCGAACTGGATCCGCCCAACGGCGTCAACCTGGATGGCATCTTGGAGACGTGTCGACAGTTGCAGCGCTCCGGCATGGTTGACGTAGTCGACATCAACGACCGCGCCAAGGTGTCCATGGATGCGCTCCACATGGCGCACAAAATCGAACACGAGCTGAATCTCGAGACGATCCCGCACATCACCTGCCGCGATCACACCCTCGCCGGACTGAAGTCCATGCTCCTGGGGGCGGCGGCCGTTTCGAGATTGCGAAACATCCTCGCCATCACGGGCGATCCGCCCACCGTCGCGGGATACCCCGAGCGGCAGGGCGTCTATGAGATCGACTCGATAGGGCTCTGTCGGTTGATGCAGCAGTTGAACGCCGGGCTGGATTTTACGGGCAAGAAGATCGGGGGCAACACCCAGTTCCACATCGGCGTCGCGGTCAATCCGACGGCCGCCGACCTGGATTACGAGATCAGCCGCCTCTACAAGAAGATCGAAGCCGGCGCCCAGTTCGCCATGACCCAGGCCATCTTCTCGGTCGAGCAGTGGAATGAATTCCTCAAGCGAGTCGGAAAACCGCCCATTCCCATGCTGGTGGGCGTGTGGCCGCTGCCCAGTTTTGAACTGGCTCGTTATGTGGCCAACGAGGTGCCCGGCATCGTGGTGCCCGACGCCGTGATGGAGCGTCTGCGCAAGGCCGGAGCGCAAGCCCGGACCGAAGGATTCGCCATGGCGGCCGAGACTTTGAAGGCTATCCGACATACCGCCGAGGGCGCTTATATCATCGCCCCGCATCGCAAGCCGGAACAAGCGCTGGAGATCCTGGAAGGCACCGTCGCCAACATCTAGGGCGGGCTGCTTGCCGAAGCCGCAAGCGTGAAGATAGCTTAACGCCGTTCGCAACAATGGTTTAACAAGTACGACGATATCGTCCATATGGATCTTCTATAATATTCGAAAAGCAGGGAGCTCGTTTCGATATGAAGACCTCTACGCTCAGCGTCCCTCCGCAACTCCAGCGGCTGCTGCCTCGACAAGGAGACGCCGAGAACCATGTGGTGACCGTGGACGGTCCCATGCACGGCAAAGACGAACTCGTCTGTACCTTCCGCAAGTACGATACCGAGGGCCCTCTACCCCCCGGCTTTGCTGGAGAAGTCAAACCGGCGGTGCAAGGCGCCATCTTCAAAGGTTTCACCGTCGTGCAGGACGCGCAGGGGCCCCACTCCACCGTGTACGTCCTACGGCCCGGGCAGGATCCGGAGGTCCTCCCCGACACGACGCTCTCCTTCCGCAACGCCTGCCGGGATGGGCTGGGGGAGGTGCATGAGATCGTTCTCGACAACGGCCAGGTCCAACAGAGTCTCTTCACTCGAGGAGGCACTGAGGTGACGGCCGGCACGCACAAGTATCTCTCCTGGAACGAAGGTCACCGCTGGCGACACGACGTGCACCAGGGGGGGCGCGACGCCCAACGCAACGAGTCCTGGAACGTCTATCGACCCACTGGCCACCCGGGGGACATGGCCGTCACCGCCAACGGTCGTCAGATAGCGTTCGCCGATGGACTCCAGGCCCAG
>DASYBA010000070.1:0-3553 GCA_036501005.1 Candidatus Xenobia bacterium
CGCATCTTCTCACCGCCCTCGACGGTGGGGTAGACGGGGCCGAGTCGGAACTGCGCCACGTGGATGCAGACGAACAGCATCAAGAGGAGGCCCGTCCAGATCATGGTCTGGGAGGAGACCGTCTTGCGGCTCTTGCCCCCCGCCGAGGCGGAGCGTTGGTAGGCCACCGGACGGGCCTTGTTCTTGTCGTTGAACACGGCCAGACCCGAGATGATGTGGGCGAGGAAGAGCACGATGAGGCTGATTTCAGCGATGGGCAGGGCGATGCCGTGGCCGATGGTCGCCAACATGTTGGCGTAACTGTTGACGGCCCCTGGGCCCATGAAGAAAGACAGGTTGCCGGCCAGGTGCACGATGACGAAAAGGACCAGCCCCAGTCCGGTCAGGCCGGTCAAAATCTTCTTGCCCACCGACGACCAGACGGTGGAAGGTTGGTTCATAGGGTACTCCGTTAGACGAGATGGCAACGGGTGCGTCGCCGGGCCGCCCATGTCCGGGGCGGGTCAGTGTATACTTTCATGCCCCGTGCCCGAGAACCTCCCCGGCCGGCCGGGAGCGGGCCGCCGTGCGGATATATAGATTGGGTGCGATACATACCGCATATCCAAGCACGTCGACGGGATAGCACACCGCCTGGCTCTTCGGGCAGGAATGGGCTCTGGTCGGGGTCGGGCTCGAAGAACACGCCGCCGGTGATGAGGGCTTCTTAGCCCGCCGGATCACAGCTCCAGGCACTCCACCGGCTGGGGCGCGGGTTTGCCGTTGCGGTACTGGATGCCCAGGGTGGAGCGGGTCAGCTTGCGGCTCACCGCTCGCACCATGGCGTCCCAGTGGCTGGACAGTGGCGCTTCCGGCACCAGCCGCCGGGCCTGCCTCGCCACCAGGCACCCCTCGCCGGGCTTGCGGGTGCGGCGCCAGGCTGTGCCGAGTTCGGTGCGCGTGGATTGGACCTCGCCGAGGCGAACCCGGCGGCGCAGTCTCCGCGCCCCCTGCAGGTAGGTGAGTTCGGCGACGTCGGGGCAGAAGTAGAGCAGGCCCCAACGATCGGGCAGTTCTTCGGGGAGGACCAGCCCGTCGGGGCAGATGAGCCAGCACTGGTCAGCCACGTGGCCGTAGCCGTCGGCAATGCGATCGTCGGCGAGAAAGTCGCTGCGAGAGGTCTTGGCCTCCAGAACGCGCACCTGGCGCCGGGTGAAGTCGAGGCCGACCGCGTCAAAGACCAGCTCGCCCGGGAGGCCGTTCATGGACGTGCTGAACTCGCACGCCACCAACTCGCACGCCTGCTGATAAAGGAAGCGGGCGCCCAGGATGGCCAGCTTGGCGTGCAGGTTGCGGGCCGTGATCAACGGGTACTGTGGGCCAGGCTCCGCTGCTCCAGGACCTGCAGGAGGCGCTCGGCACAGGTCTGCACCTCGGCGTCGCTATCCTGCACGGCGTCGGCCACCGCATCCCGGCTGTCCGCATTTTCCAACCGCTCGAGCGACCGGATGGCCGCCCGCCGCACGCTCTGCACCGGATCCTGGAGCAGTTCGCAGAGACGAGAGACGGCCGGCTGGTATTCCAGGGTGCCCAGCGCGGCGGCCGCCGAGGAGCGGGGGTACGGAAACACGTCGGAGGTCAACTGGCACAGGCTGGGGGCGGCCACCTCCGCCTGCTGCGCGGCCAGCGAAGACGCGGCGTTGCCTCGCACGGCCGGATCGGGATCGCGCAGGGCCTCCATCAAGGGGCCGATGCTCCGACTGCTGTCGAAGGCCTCGAGGGCATAGGCGGCGGCCGATCGGACGGAGCTTTCCGGGTCCCGCAGGGCCCCGATGACGACCGGCAGCGGTCGGTCGCCGGGGTGCTCGTGGAGGGCGTTGACGGCCGCTCGACGCACGTCCGAGAATGGATCGCGGGCGAGGGTCGCGAGGGCATCCGGCACTGCCGGATCATCCACCCGGCCCAGGACAGAGCTGATGGTCGCCCGCAAACGGTCCGAGCTGTTGGAATCTTGAGCGGTGTCGATGAGCACGCTGGCGGCGTGGGCGAAATGCAGATCGCCCAGCACCCAGGCCGCCGCCTCGCGAGTACGCACCGGATTGAGGGACGACTGCAGGGCCTGGCAAAGCTGCGAAAAGACGCCCTCGCCGGCCTGCGAGATGAGGGTCAGCGCTTCTTCGTAGGCCACCTCGTCGGTGGGGTCGAGAACACGAAGAATCTGCTGCGGATCGATCAACCTTTTGCACCCCCACCACAATATGGACCCGCGTCGTTTCGTGGATCCATGGGGGGTCTCCTGCGGTCAGAAGCGATGCGGCAGCGGGGCCGGCATGGCCGCCACTTCCTGGCGGATGGCGGCGGGATCGAGGCGTCTGAGCTGGTCCATGCTACGGCCGAAGATGGGGCGGAAATGGTAGGTCAGGGCTTCCTCGATGGCCTGCTCCGGACGCCAGTTGTCGTGCACGATGCGGTAAGCGGCGATCATTTCACCGGTCCGATCCGAGCCGTAGTCGCAGTGCACGAAGATGGGGGCGTTGTCCGGGTCGGCCACGATCTTGAGAAAGGCCGCCACGTCGTGGGGCTGCCAGACGCCGGGAATCTCGTCCAAGTGGAAGTAGCGGAAGTTCATGCCCGCGATGCGGTGGATGTCGCTCTCCTCCGCTCGCAGGTCGACGATGGTCTTGACGCCCATGTGCTGCAAGGCCTCGAACCCGGCCCGGGTGGGCTGTGCGCCCCGGTAGATGGCCGGGGAGACCTGCCCAAAGTTCGGGACCCCCACAGGCTGAGCCCACGCCACCCAGCCGCACAGCAGAAGGAGCGCTGAGACCGCTTTCAACATGCGTCAGACCTCCTGTCCGGTCTTTACCCCACTGACCCAGCTTCAAATCTCGGCGGGATCGACCGTCAACGCCCCCCACGTCAGCGCCGCGAACGCAACGAAGAAGTAATAGTTGCAGAACGCCTGGACCCCCAGCAGGAACACGCAACTCAACGCCACCACGACCGCCCCTCCCCAGGCCGCCAGACGACGATCACGACGCAGGACCCAC
The DNA here is from genome assembly GCA_036501005.1 of Candidatus Xenobia bacterium. GTDB lineage: Bacteria > Vulcanimicrobiota > Xenobia > RGZZ01 > DASYBA01 > DASYBA01. The sequence continues at coordinate 3,030 of DASYBA010000070.1, forward strand.
CACGCCCCGGCCGCGGCCGTCAGATACGATATCGGCGCGGTGTGATCGCCCGGCCAGATGTGCTGATGGATGAGAAAAGACAATACCGTGAACCCATCGGCCCGAATCTGGTGGTACAACACCATGCGACAGGTGTTCCACAACCCTTGAAAGTCCCACAAGGCAAACGGCAACATCCAGGCCAGGACCGTCAGCCCCGTCCACCCCGCCACCACAGCCGCGGGTCGGACCCCTTTCGCACGGACCAGCCAGACCAGCGTGATCAGCACCGGTACCATGGCGTATTGCTTGGTCGAAAACAGGGTTCCAAGCGCCACCCCCAGGGCCCAGCCGGGACCCGTCTCCAGCAATAGGGCGGTCGCGGCCAGGAGGGCGCAGAGAAGGCTGTCAATCCACGCCAGCTCTGTCTCCATGAGAAAGACCGGAAACGCTGCCCACGTCACGACCAGCCAGCGGGCCTTGTCCAGCGGCACGCGGCGCCTGCACAGCAAGAGCCAGAGACACCAGCACGCCGCCACGTCGGA
>DASYBA010000071.1:0-13404 GCA_036501005.1 Candidatus Xenobia bacterium
ACCCGATAAAGGTTTCGATATGGGCGCCGGCCGCCTTCAAGGTCGGTTCATCCACCCGCGTATCGATGATCAACACGGGAATGCCCGCATCGTTGGCTTCCTTGATGGCCGGCACGATCTCCTTCGAACCGGCCGGAGCGACAATCAACGCGGAGACGTGCTTCTGGATGAGGTTTTCAATCAACCGCATTTGCTGTTCCGAATCGGTCTCGAGCTCGGCAGCCTGCACGATGATGTCCGCATGGTGCGCCACGCCGGCCTTCTGTGCGGCCTCCACCAGGTCGACCCAGAACGGGTTGTTCAACGTCTTGGGGACGACCGCCAGGCGGATCCCGCCGCTCGTGCCCTGGTGCAGCCGCCAGCTCCAGGCCGTGCCGAGGAGCACGATCATCAAGCCGGCCGCCGCCAAGCCCACCCGGGCCGGCTGCAGGCGGGCGAGCCAGCGGGGCGGCGCCAGGCGCAGGCGGTCGACCAGCACGGCGACGACGATGACGACGCCGATGATGACCTGCTGCATGTCGGCTGAAACCGATAGAAGGTTGAGCCCGTTGCGAAGGACCGACATGATGAGCACGCCGATGAGCGTTCCCACCACCGACCCCTCCCCGCCCGACAGGCTGGTCCCGCCGATGACGACTGCGGCGATGGCGTCCAGCTCGTAGTTCACCCCGGCGATGGGCTGGGCGGAGTTGAGGCGGGCATCCAGCATGACGGCCGCCACGGCGGACAACGCCCCGGCCACCCCGTAGACAAAGATCTTGACGAAGCGGGTGGGCACCCCGGACAGCCACGCCGCCTGCTCGTTGCCTCCCACCGCGTAGACGTAGCGGCCCAGCGCCGTGCGGGTCAACAGCACGAAGGCGATGCCATACACGACGATGTTGATGCCGATGAGACCGGGCCCACTGGCGATCAGGCGGAACGCTTCGTCAAACCCGGAGATGGGTCGGTCCCCGGACCAGACCAGGGCCAACCCCCGGGCGGCGCTCATCATGCCCAACGTGACAATGAAGGGCGGCAGATCCGCCCGGGTGATCAAGAGTCCATTGGCCAGCCCGCATCCGATACCGGCCGCCAGCCCTCCCAGCACGGCCACCACCGGGCTCGCACCGGCCTGCAGGATCAACCCGACCACCACGCCGCTCGCGGCCAGCACGGATCCAACAGACAGATCGATACCGCCGGTCAGGATGACCAGGGTCATGCCGACCGCCAGCACCCCATTCAAGGACGACTGGAGGAGGACGTTCAGCAGGTTCGACCCCGTCAAAAACGCGGGCGACAACGCCCACAAGAAGAGGCACAACCCCAGGAGACCGGCCGCTGCCCCCAGTTGCGAAAGACGGTTCACGTGGGCACCGCACAGGTCATGATGGCTTCCGGCGTGGCGTTGTTTCTATCGAACCGACCGCTGACGCAGCCTTCACGAATCACCAGGATCGTATCGGATAGTCCCATCAACTCGGGCAGGTCCGAGGAAATCAATAGAATCCCCACTCCCTGTTGAGCCAGGTCGAAAATGACCTTGTACATCTCCGCCCGAGCGCCGATGTCGACCCCTCGCGTCGGTTCGTCGAGAATCAACACTTTGCACCCCCGGGCCAGCCAGCGCCCGAACAAGACCTTCTGCTGGTTGCCCCCCGACAGGGCCTTGACCTGCTGGTCGATGTCGCGGGTGCGAATCTTCAGACCTTCCACCCAGTGGCTGGCGATATCCCGCAAATGCTGGAGCGGCAGCAGGCCATCGGGGAGGTTGGCGATATTGACGTTCTCCTCGACGGAACGGGCCAGCAGAAGTCCCTGCGTCTTGCGATCCTCTGGCGTGTAGGCCAGCCGATGTCGAATCGCCTCGGCGGGGGTGGGGGCCGGCATGGGCTGCTCTTCCACGTAGATGGCCCCACTGTCGAGAGGATCGGCCCCGAGAATGGCCCGGGCGATTTCCGTGCGTCCCGCCCCGATCAGGCCGGCCAGGCCCACGATCTCCCCGGCTCGCACCGAAAACGACACGTCGTGGAGGACCCCCTCGCGCTGCAGCCCTTCCACCCGCAAGACGACGGCTCCGAAACTGGGCTCTCGGGGGGGGAACTGCTGACCTGGGTCGCGCCCGACCATGAGGCGGATGGCTTCTTGCGGGCTGCGCTCGGACGTCTTGAAGGTGGCGACCGAGCGGCCATCCCGCAGCACCGTGATGCGGTCGGACAGGCTGAACACCTCGTCCATGCGGTGCGAGATATAGACGATGGCTTTGTTCTGCGCTCGCAGCCGCTTGACGACCTCGAACAGGTGGCGGGACTCCTCGTCGGTCAAGGCAGCCGTCGGCTCGTCCATGATGAGCACGTCGGCGTCGAAGGACAAGGCCCGGGCAATCTCCACCAGTTGGCGATGGCCGACGTTCAAAGGCCGCACCGGGCTGTCGACGTCCACTCTGAGGCCCAGGGCCTGCGTCAGGCGCTCGGTATTCGCCCGCAGGGCAGCATGGTCGATGAAGCCCCCTCGACCGGGGTATCGTCCCAGGAAGACGTTCTCGGCCACCGTCATGTTCTCGGCCAGGTTCAGCTCCTGGTGAATGAAACCGATCCGGTGGGCCTGGGCCTGATGGGGGGAGGTCGGGCGATAGGGCTCCCCTCGCAGCGTCATCTCGCCTCGATCGGGCTGGTGGACCCCCCCCAGGATTTTCATGAGCGTCGACTTGCCGGCGCCGTTCTCGCCCAGCAGGGCATGGATCTCGCCCGGCTCGAGATCGAGGTCCACCCCGTCGAGGGCGACCACGCCAGGAAAGCTCTTGGCCATGCCGGCCATGCTCAGAAGCGGCATCAGGCCCGAGGGTTTCCACTCCAGGGCGCGTGCAGCCTTCAGCCGAGCAGGACCAGGGCCACCAGGGCGGCCGTGCTGACGAACTCGAGCCAGTGGGTCTCCCGGCGCTCCTGGCGGATGCCACGGACGGTCATGTCGTGCTTCTTCGCCAGCCGGTGAGCAGCTTTCTGGGCGTCCTCCAGAGACAGGTTCCGCCCCAACAGCTCAGTCTCGATCTCGACGCCCCCGTCGTGGGGCTGCAGCACGACCTTGGTAACCAGATAGCCCATCGGCGGCATGTTCCGCGCTCGTCTGCCGTCTCCTACACTACTGCAGGGAGGTCTTTCACGCTTTGTACCGTCGATGTGCGGGTCCGCCCGGTTTCGGCGACAGATTGCGGGCGGTGTTGATGAGGCCCACGTGGCTCAAGGCCTGGGGAAAGTTGCCCAGGTGCCGGCCGCTCCGGGGTTCGAACTCCTCCGACAGGAGCCCCACGTCGTTGGCGATGGCCAGCAGACGCTCAAACATGCGCACCGCATCGTCGTGGCGCCCGATCAACTCGTAGTTGTCGGCCAGCCAGAAGCTGCACATGAGGAAGGCCCCTTCGTCGCCCTCCAGGCCATCGACGCCCGACGCCGTTCGATACCGCAGGACGAATCCGTCCCGCATCAAGCCCTTTTCGATGGCCTCCACCGTGCCGCGGACTCGCGGGTCGCCCGGCGGCAGGAAGCCCACCAGGGGAATCATGAGCGTGGAGGCATCCAGCTCCCTCGACTCATAGGCCTGTACGAAGCTATTCTTGTCGGTATCGAAACCGCGCTGGCAGACTTCATCGTGGATCTCCTGTCGAATCGCCTTCCAGGCCTCGACGGGCCCCTCGAACCCGAACTTCTGCACCGCCTTGATGGCCCGGTCGAAGGCGACCCAGGCCATGACCTTGGAGTGGGTGAAGTGTTGCGGGTCACCCCGAATTTCCCAGATGCCATTGTCCGGGCCCCGCCACACCGTTTCGAACCAACGCAGCAAGGCCAACTGAAAGCGCCACGCGCTGTCGATGGGCTTGACCCCCTCCTTGTGGGCGACATGGAAGGCATCCATGATCTCGCCGACCATGTCGAACTGGGTCTGATCATGGGCGGCGTTGCCGATACGCACCGGTTGGGCCCCTTTATAGCCGGGCAGCCAGGGCACTTCCAGCTCGGTCAGCAGTCGCTCCCCCGCCAGGCCGTACAGCACCTGCACCTGCTCCGGGTTGCCGGCCACGGCGCGCAATACCCACTGACGCCAGGCCTTCGACTCCTCTCGATAGCCGCCGATCAACAATGCATAGAGGGTAAACGTCGCATCCCGCAGCCAGCAGAATCGATAGTCCCAGTTGCGCGAGCCGCCCGGATCCTCCGGCAGCGACGTGGTGGGGGCCGCCAGCACGCCACCGGTCGGCTGATACGTCAGTGCCTTGAGGGTAATGAGCGATCGCATCACCTGGGGACGCCACTCGCCGGCGTAGCGGTTGCGGTCCGACCAGCGGCGCCAGCTCCGCTCGGTATGCACCAGGCTCTGGAACGGATCGATGTCGGGCGGGCCGCTGCGGTGCGAGGGGCACCACGTCAGCACGAAGGAGTGGCGCTGGTGTTCCTGCACGTCGAAGGATGCCACCGTCTCCAGGCCCTCGCCCTCCAGGGGAACGTCGGTGCGCAGGCGGAGGGAGTTCGGTCCGGCGGTGGCAAGGATGCCTCGGGCGACCTTGCGCACCCACGGCACGGTGCGACCATAGTCAAAACGAATGGTCAAGGCGAGATGCATGCGCATGACGCCGCGCCGCCCTTCGACGATGCGGATGAGCGAATGGCGGGGCGGGTGCATGGGCATGAAGTCGATGACCGCCACCTCGCTGTCGGCAGTGCGAAACACCGTTTCCAGCACCAGGGTGTCGCCTCGATAGTGCCGCTCCGTCTGGAACTCCCCGGCCTCCGGTGCGATCAACCAACGGCCGTGTTCCGCGGTGCCAAGGAGAGCAGCAAAACAGGCACGGGAATCGAACCGAGGGACGCAATACCAGTCTATCGAACCATCCAGGCCGACCAGGGCGGAAGATAGACAGTTTCCCAGCAGGGCATACTGTTCTATCGGGAGGGGCATGTACCGGATTCTACCGCTCGGCGGTAGACCTCGAAACATCCTGCTAGGTAAAGGTGGCAATGGCATGGGCGGGCAGTGTGCTGCGGGCGACCTGCCCGGATCTCCACAGACCCAGGTCCTGCGCACGGTCGGTATCGTTCAGCACGACGGCCACAGCCCGGCCATCCGGGTTGACGAAGGCGGTGGCCCGCAGGTCGTCGTTGGACACCGTGCACGCCACCCGCCGGGCCCCCGGCCGCACGAACTTCGAGAAGTGGCCGATGTACCAGTAGGAGTTCATGTAATGGAGGGTACCCCGGCGCGTGTCGGCAATGATGGCGCGAAGCAATAGTTTCCCACGTGATTGGGACCGCCCTGCTCGTCGAGGAGCACGTTCCAGTCGGTCCATCCGCACGTCCAGTGGTTGAAGTCTTCGATCATGGAGCGGGCGTATACCTCGCCCCACTTCCAGTCATCCAGGGCGTTTGTATCGAACGGGCCGTGGCACCCTTCCGAGAAGAGCAGGGCCTTGTCGGGAAAGGCCTCATGCACTCGAGCGACGTTGTCGAACGTATCCATGACGTACCAGTGGAACGCCGTGCCCCACGCGTAGCGGGCCGCCGCCGGATCCGACAAGGCTGTAACCGATGCGCGTCAAGAGATGGGCAGGAGGGTGACGTGCAGCGTCATCAGAGGCACGTAGCCCTTCATGTCGATGTCCACCTGGCCGGCGCTCTGGCCTGGGTGGAACGTGATGGTCTTCTTCTTGTTCAGGGTCTGGGCGACCGCCCCCGCGCCATCTGGGGTCGGCTTCAGAGTGCCCTGATAGGTGGCCTTGTTGGTCACGATGTCGACGATGTCGGGGTTGGTGGTATCAGGCTTGATGGTGATCGGGCCAATCTTGGTGTCCAGCGTGAACGTGTCGGGCGTGCGAGTCACTTTAGGGGTACCGATGTTGTACCCCAGCGGGGCGTGGCCGGTATAGGCCGAGTTGCCCATCTTGAACAGTGTGGTGGGCAAGGCGTTGAGCGGATTCTTCGCCAGGGTGGGCGGGGCCGGCTGGGACTGCGGAAGACTGGGCAAGGACGGGTTCAGGGTGACCACGTCGATCGGGACCGGCGGTTCGGTTTGCTGCTGCGCAAATAGAGCGCCCCCACTCCCCAGCGCTACTGCCAAAATCAGGCCGCGGGCAAATCGCCCGGCCGCGCGAATCTCCGTCATGGCACTCCTCGAGTCTCTCTATGCGTTAATTGTACGTCAAACGGGGCGCGGCTTTGTTGCCAAAACGTTAAGTGTTGGGTTTGCAGAACATGTTAACCTGGTTTACATGCTGTCTGTGGAGGCGGCCGTCGAAATGCGCTAGACTGCCGCCATGAGAGTTGAAAAGACTGGCCAGAGACAGGTGCACGCCAGGGCGTCCGCCCCTGCACCGCAGACTGCTGTCGGAGACGGGTTGAGTGAGTCCCGGTCGCTCGATCCAACACTACGCCGGCCCTTCATCCCTGGCCCTGCAGTGCCGGACTTGGCGTCGTCGGTGCCCTCATCCGACACGCCACAAATTCACCTGGAGCCCATCGGCATGGGCTACCTGGCCGGGCCCCGGCCGCGCTGGCATGGGCCGACCGTGCTCAAGCCGTTTGCCACCGTCTTCTACGGCGTCACGGGCTTGCGAGACCCGGGCTACCATAGCGTCATCGGCATGGTGCAGAGACGATTCGACCATAAGGATTACGATGCGCTGCCCAAGATCGATCCATCGCATCTGTTCTCCTACAGCCCGGATCCCGCCCACCCTGGGGGCACGCCGCCTGGATACGTCGGCACGGGCAGCAACACCGGCGCTCACACGAGCGGCAGTTACCACCCATAGGAGTTTCGCATGACAGCCATTCGACAAGGTCTACCGGTCACGGTCCAAGCGGCTCGCATCTTCGACAAATACAGTCGGGATCACGAGGGAGTGCTGAAGCTGGACGGTTTCGACGATCCGGTGCAGCGGCGCGATGGCGGGTGGGATCCACACTCCAACAACCCGCTCGAGACCAGCGAGGGGCTCATCGTTCGCAACTGGCTCTTCAACGGGCGAGGACCCGCCCGGGGCGGGCCCGTCATGCAGCGGACGGACAACGTCGGCCTGCTCAAGACGAGGTGGACCGACATGCGTCCCTTCTTGTACACCGTGTGGAAGTCGTCGGACGCCCGCCAGCCGGCCATCCAGCAGTTCGAGAAAGACAAGGGCAGACAGCCGACGTTCGAAGAGCTGTGGAACGGCGAGTCCGTCCACACCGTCACTCGGGACGAGATCGCCGGACTGCTCCGCCGCTACACCTATGGGTCCGAGGTTCTTTCCAGAGACGACATGGCGCACCTCAACCACGACTTTCCAGAGCAACATCAATCCAGTCAGCATGAGCTCCAGTGCGTCGAGAAAGCGGTCGCCCTCAACCGGCCCGCCGCGGAACAACTGCATGGCACGGGCAATGGAGAAGGCGGAATCTGGACGACTCGCTACGTGGCGGCTGAGAAAGTGCCGCCGGGCACGCACCATGAGACGACCTCCCAGTTCACCGCCGGACTGCCGGTCTTCCCATCGACCTATGCATCCGACCCCGTGGACAACAACGTCTGGGGCGACAACCTGCCGACCGTCGGTGAGGCTCCCTCGGCCGCGCCCCAGACCCAGGCCGAACCCTCCCGAAGAAGCGGCCCCGGCTGGGCGTCCCGCACCTGGTACCGCCTCTGCACCGGGACGTCCTACCAAGGGTGACGCCATCAAGATTCACCATCTGAGCTGCGGCACCATGTGCCCGTTCGGGCGCCGGCTCATGGATACCTCCATGGTGGTTCAGGGCCCTGATTCGTCCTCAGTTCGGCAGGGACACCGCGATTTCGCAAGTCCTGGCTCTCGGGTACGAGGCCAAAGACGTTCGACACATCGTCCCGACGCATCTCGACTCTGACCATGCCGGTGGACTGGCCGATTTTCCGCACGCGACTGTGCACGTGCATGATGTAGAACTGGCTGCCGCCATGGCCCCCCGGACCCGTAACGAACGCAGTCGCTACCCGGCCCACCAGTGGGCCCATGGTCCGCAGTGGAAAGAGCATCGGATGGGGGGAGAATCTTGGTTCGGGTTCGACGGGGTTCGAACCGTCAGCGAAGACGTGGTGCTCATTCCATTGATGGGGCATACCCGCGGCCACGTGGGCGTGGCGGTGCGACGATCATCTGTGCGCACGATCCGCGCATGCTAGACGATGTCCTGGCGGCCGGTGACCTCCTGGCGTAGTCTGTCCAGCAAGGCGTCCACCGGCATGGACTTCAGGTCGACGCCACTGCGCAGCCGCACGGAGACCTCGCCTTTCTCCACCTCGCTGTCGCCCACCACCAGCATGTAGGGAATCTTCAACAACTGCGCGTTGCGAATCTTTTTCTGCATGGACTCCCGGCTGGCGTCCACCTCGACCCGCAGCGACTGCAGCAGGCTAGGCGGATTGGCCGTGCGCAACCGCTCGTGCAGTTTCTCAGCGTATTCGATATGGCGATCGGCGATCGGCACGATCATGGCCTGCACGGGCGCCAGCCAGGTGGGGAAGGCGCCCGCATAGTGCTCGATGAGGACCGACATGAACCGCTCCACCGACCCCAGGATGGCTCGGTGGATCATGACAGGCCGAGCGTGCGAACCGTCCGTCGCGACATAGTTCAAGTCGAAGCGGTTGGGCAGGTTGTAGTCGAGCTGGATGGTGGCCAGTTGCCACGCTCGTCCCAGGGCGTCCTGCGCGGTGAAGTCGATTTTGGGGCCATAGAACGCCGCCTCACCGGCTTCCTCGTGGAACGCTACGCCACGGCTCTTGAGCAGGTCGCGCAGCATGCCCTGCGACAGGTTCCAGACGTCGGGACCGCCCAGGTATTTGTCCGGGGTGCGCTCGTCCCATAAGGACAGACGGACCGACAACTGCATGTTGAAAGCCTGGTAGAACGTATCGACAATGTTGTAGATGCGGCCCGCCTCTTCGGCGATCTGGTCGGGTCGACAGAAGACGTGGGCGTCGTCCTGGGTGATGGAACGCACCCGCGAGAGGCCCTGCAGCACGCCTGGCAGCTCATCTCGATACACCGTGGTGACTTCCGAGTAGCGGAGCGGCAGGTCTCGATAGCTGCGGGGCTTGGACGCGTAGATCTGGGTGTGGTGCGGGCAGTTCATCGGCTTCATGCAGAAGTCGTCGCCTCCTTTGCCCGTCACGTGGAACAGGTCGTCGGAGAACTTCTCCCAGTGGCCGCTGATCTTGTACAGCTCGTTGCGGGTAATGTGCGGAATGGCCACCCGCTGGTAGCCTAGCGGTTCCTGTAGCGACTGCACGAACTCTTCAATGAGGCGCCGGATGAGGGTGCCCTTGGGCGTGAAGAGGGGCAGGCCGGGGCCCACCAGGTCAGAGAACGTGAACAAGTCGAGCTGCGGACCCAGGCGGCGGTGGTCCCGCTTCTTGGCCTCTTCGATACGGAAGAGGTGCTTCTCGAGGTCTTCCTTGGTCAAGAACGCCGCCCCGTAGACGCGCTGCAACTGCGGGTTCTTCTCGTTGCCCCGCCAGAAGGCCCCGGCCAGCGACATGAGCTTGAAGGCGCCGATCTGGGTGGTGTTCTCGACGTGCGGGCCGCGGCAGAGATCGAGGAACTCCCCAGTCTTGTAGAGCGATACCTGGTCGACGCCCCCGCCCACCGCGTCGCTGTCGCCGGTCTCCTCGGCGACGGCGGTGCTCCCCTTTTCCTTCAGCAGTTGGAGCAGCTCGACCTTGAAGGTCTGGCCCAGCATCTCCATCTTGTCGATAGCCTCTTGGATAGGCACCTCGATGCGTTCGTAAGGCAGCTTCTTGTTGCGCAGCTCCCGCATCTTGGTTTCGATCTTGCCCAGGTCCTCGTCGGTAATCCTGACCGGCACGAGAACGTCGTAATAGAACCCGTGTTCGACAGCGGGGCCTACGCCGAAGCGGGCCTCGGGCCATAGCTGCTGGATGGCGGCGGCCATGAGGTGGGCCGTCGAATGCCGCATGCGCTCCAGGTCTTCCTGGCTGCTGGACAATGGTTTCACCGGGCTTTCTTGCGGCATGAGATCTCCTCGACAAAGCGTTCGATACGTTCGAGCACCAGCGGCAGGGCATCGGCCATCTGATGGTCCGTGTCCAGGAGCTCCAGCCGGGTCTCAGGATGACGCCCCTGGTATGTCTGGCTGATGCGGGGCGGGACGACCTTGTCGCCCAGCCCGTGCAGGATCAGCGTCGGCACTCGGGACGCATCCGGGTACGCCGGCAGCGTCACGACCTCCTGGTAGAAGGCATAGCCAAGCGGGTTCTCCCGCCCCATGGCGTAGTGAAAGACTGGCCACGTGCCTTGTCGTTCCCACGTCTCTCGGTCGGCATCCGAAACGGCCTTCGTCCACAGCTCGGCCGGATCCAGAGCCGGTGCTAGGAGCACCAGGGCCGCCGCTCGCCCTCCGTTGGCGACGTGCCGGGCCGCCACGTAGCCGCCCATGCTGGAGCCCACCAGCATGACCGGGTCGGGCACCTGGGCCACCGCCCGCACGGTGGCCTCCCCCATCCGCGTCACGGTCAGCCCGGTAAAGCTGGGGAGGTTCAGGTCGGGGACGACCACGGCGCCATGCTTTTGCAGGGCGTCCCCCAGGTAGCGGGCTTTGGAGGACGACGGCGATGACGCAAACCCGTGCAGGTAGACCGAGGCCAGCGTCAACCCAACACCGCCTGGACCCAGTGGGGGGCGGCCTGCGCCATCAGGGTCCGGTACATGGCGTCGACCCGTGGGATGCCGCTCGGGGCTGTCGGCATCCAGGTCGATAGCCCCCAAGGCCGCGGGTTGAGGTGGGACGTACTGGAGAGGACCGTCGCGGGCAGCGTCTCTTGGAGCGCTTGGGCAGCCGAGCGGACAGGGGGGGCGAAGGGCGCCGACTGGAGGGATTGAGACAGGAAGCCGACGTCTTTCAGGTCGTTCAACACGACGTCGGGTTCCTCCCGATAGCCCGGCAGGCCTGCCATCACCTGTCGCATGGCCGATTGCTGGCCCGCGTCGACGATGGCCTTTCCCACCTGGTCGAGGGCGGTCGCGGTGGTTCGCAAGGCCCGCAGGTCGAGGGCCGATACGTTCCAGGTTCTGGGGGCCGGGGCGGCGGCCAGCCTCGCCGAAGCCGTGGCGACCTGGGCCGGGGTTTCGCCCGCATGGAGGCCTGCCACCATGTCCCCGAGGGCCATGCCCTCTGCATGTTCCTCCGCCTGCGAGCCGATCAGGAAGTCGGTCACCTGGCTCAGGGCCAGGCCCACCCCCACCTGTTGCTCGAGACAGGCGTTCAATACGGTGACGTCCGGATGCATGCCGCTGTCGGCGATGGCTTTGACCATGTCGGGCGGGGCCATGACCCGGCTGCGGTCTGGGCTGGTTACGGCGCCCATGAAGCCGGAGGCGTGGCCGCCCAGCACGACCAGGTAGTGGTGAGCGGGATGGGTCTGCTGACCCCAGCGCAGGAAGTCGGTCAGGGTCTGGGGGGCCGACATGTCGACTGGAGCGCCCTGGGTGGTGCGGCGAAAGTCAGTACGCTGCATGGCGTCGGGCGTGCCTAGCTGCGCTGCGATCTCCACCCGGTCGCCGCGATGGGCCCGGCCGACTTCAGCCAGGGCCTGCCGGGCCACCTTGACGATGTCGGAGGAGGCTGAGCTGTAGACGAGGACGGTCCAGTCGGCGATGGCAGGCACGCCGACCACTGTAGCAGAGCCACGGTCAGCGGAGTTTACAGATTTGTAACAAGCTGGAACTGGCGCCGGATGTCGGGGAGTGACTGCTGCACGGTGGGGAGCGGGAAGCGCTCGGCCACCAGGCCGCCCGCAAACGGCAAGCCGTCCGGCGTGGGATCGCCGGAGCGGACGCGCTCCGGCGGCAGATCCCAGGTGCGGGCGGCCGCTCGAGCCAGGTCGTACAGGCTCATGCGCTGCGGGCCGGCGATGTGTAAGATGCCGTCGCGGCGTAGCCCGGCGTGGGCGGCCCGGGGCAAGCTATCGCTCCAGGTCGGCTGGGCCAGGATTTCGCCACTCGCCGTCACCGTGGCGTTGGCGTCCCAGCGCTTGATCCAGCGAGTGAGGCGGGCCTCGGGGCAGTGTGGGCCCCAGCCGTAGAGGGCCGACGTCCGAATGATGAGGTGGTCGTCGCAGGTTTCCACGGCCTCCTCGATGGCGGTGAGGGCTTGCCCCAGGGGCGTTACGGGGCCGCGGGGGGCGGACTCCTCGAAGGGGCCGGTGCCGGCATCGAAGACTCGATCGCAGGACACGAACACCATCTTGGCTCGGGCGTGCTTCGAGGTCGCGACCAGGTGCTGTGCCAGTGAAAGAGCTCCGGCCTTGGACTTGTCCGGATCCTCGGCCGTCTTTTCGTAGTGCGACGGGCCCGCCAGGTGGAGGATGGCGTAGGGTTTCCACGAGGCCATCTCTTCGACGCTGACCAGGCCCTTGATGGTGGTGTTGCGTTCGATACGGCCGGGCGGTTGGCCGATGCTGAAGACCTCGACCTCTTCCTGCGCTGAGAGCCAGCGGAGCCAGGCGGTGCCCAGCAGGCCTCCCCCACCGACCAGAAGGTAACGTTTCACAGTGCCTCGAGGGCGGCCAGCACGCCGGTTTTCACGTGGCTGAAGGACAGGCCGCCCTGCAAGTAGACGGCGTACGGTTCGCGCAGCGGGCCGTCGGCGGACAGTTCGATAGACGAGCCCTGGATGAACGTCCCCCCCGCCATGACGATCGGATCGCGATAGCCGGGATTCATGACGGGGTGCGGAACGGCTCTCGAGTCGACCGCCCCCGCCGATTGAATGCCACGACAGAAGGCCAGGAGCTTCTCCGGGGTGCCCAGGCGGATCGCCTGGATGATGTCGGTGCGGGGGTCGTCGGGCCGAGGCGAGACCTCGTAGCCCCGAGCTTCCAGCAAAGCGCCGGCCCACATGGCGCCGGTCAGGGCCTGGTTCACCACCAGGGGGGAGAGGAAGATGCCCTGGCTCAGGATGCGAGTGACGCCCAGGGTGGCGCCCACATGGCCCTCGATGCCGGGTGCGGTGATGGCTCGCGCGGCGCCTGCCACCAGGTCCTTGCGCCCGGCGATGTAGCCTCCGGTCGGACAGATGCCGCCGCCCAGGTTTTTGATCAGAGAGCCTGCGACCGCATCGGCGCCGCGCTGGGTGGGCTCCGTCTTCTCGACCATCTCGCCGTAGCAGTTGTCGACCAGCACCCACACGTCGGGGCGGGAGGCCTTCAGGCGTCGGATGACGGTCTGGAGGGTGTCACAACTGTGGGAGGGGCGCCAGTCGTAGCCCCGAGAGCGTTGCAAGAAGACTGCCCTGACGTCTGGGGTGAGGGCTTTGACCAGCGCCTCGGCGTCGATCATGCCGTGCGGGTCGAGATCGACCTGCGAGACGCGGATGCCCCGGTCTTCCAGCGAACCAGGCG
>DASYBA010000072.1:0-3510 GCA_036501005.1 Candidatus Xenobia bacterium
AACCGACCCGCGGGAGGGAACTGAAGACACTGTCGAGCCACTGATGCGACCGCGCATGCTGGGGAAACGTGCTCATGGAGGCATAAATCAGCAGGTTGGCATCGACCAGAATCACAGCGCCACGTCACCCTCGATCAGGTCCACGACTTCTCCGATATTGTCCAGGTTGCCCACAAGGCATTCCCCGGCGTCTAGAACCGGCGTGTGAAATACCCGCGAGACAGGTTCCCCGCTTTCTTCCAGGTTCAGCAGCCCTCGACGGAGGGCCTGATTGACCGTCTCCTTCAAACCCAGCTTGCGTTTCTTCTGCACTCGCTTGAGCAGCGCGGCGACGTCTTCATCCAGAGTCAGCGTTGTTCTCATGCTTCACATCATAAGCTTTCTGATGAATTGATGTCAACGCTACTTGCCCAGGCAGAACTGGCTGAAGATGCGATCCAGAATGTCTTCGGTCACGTCCTGACCGGTCACCTCACCCAGCGCCGCCAGCGCCGCCCGCAAATCGATGGTGATGAAGTCGACGGGCAGGTCCTGGCGGATGGTGTCCTCAATCCGCCGCAGACTCTCCCGCGCCCGCAGCAGGGCGTCCCGGTGACGCGCACTGGCCACCACGCAGTCGCCCGCGCCTCCGATGCCGTCGCGAATCATGCGGGCCAGGCGGTCTCGGAGTTCCGACAGCGTCCCCGGCCCGAGGAGGGACACGCGCACGCACGGCCACGCCACCTCGACGCCCGACAGCTTCTCCAGCAGGTCAATCTTGTTCCACACCACCAACCCTTTGGCGCCCTGCACCAGGCCGGCGATCAGGCGGTCTTCCTCGTCCCACGGTCGGCTCCCGTCGACCACCAAAAGCACGGCGTCAGCCCCCGCCACCGCCGCTTTCGACCTCTCGATGCCCTTGCTCTCGACAAGGTCGGTCGTCTCTCGAATGCCGGCCGTATCGACAAAGCAGACGGGAATGCCGCCCACGCTGGCCCACTCTTCCAGGCGGTCCCGGGTCGTCCCCGGGATGGGCGTCACGATGGCCCGCTCGTCCCCCAGGAGCGCGTTCAAAAGCGACGACTTGCCCACGTTGGGCTTGCCCACGATGGCCACTCGCACGCCGTCTCGATAAATGCGACCCTCCTCGGCCGTCGCCAACAAAGCCTCAACGCCCCCCTGCACCGCTGCCAGCCTCGTCTCCAAAACCCCACGAGGGGTCGGCGGAATGTCGTCGTCAGGAAAGTCAATCTGCGCCAGGAGCGCCGCCATCCAGTCCAGGACCTGCTGGCGCAAGGCTTCCACTCGACCTGACAACGTGCCTGAGAACTGGCCGAAGGCACGGGTCAGAGACGCCTCGGTGCGGGCCGTGATGACGTCCATGACGGCTTCGGCCTGGGCCAGATCGATGCGGCCGTTGAGAAAGGCCCGCCGGGTGAACTCGCCGGGGGTCGCCAGGCGGGCGCCGGCCGTGAGGCACGCCGTGAGGATGGCCTGCAGACAGGCTGGCCCGCCATGCGCATGGATTTCGACCACGTCTTCGGCCGTGTACGAGCGGGGAGACCGCATGACGACCGCCAGCACCTCGTCCAGCCGGCGGCCTTCGGCCTCGATGAACCCATAGGTCATCTGGTGCGACGTCCACTGGCGGCGAGGCTTGCCCGCCCGGGACACAAACAAACGGCCCAGGATGTCCTGGGCCGCCGGTCCGCTGAGCCGCACCACCCCGATTCCGCCTTGTCCGGGCGGCGTGGAGATGGCGACGATGGTGTCGTCGGTCAGCGAGAGCGTCCCCCCCGGGCGGGGCTGATGACGACCTTGCGCATGGGCTCTTCGCCCTGGGAGTAGGTCCGTACGCCGGCGTCGTCCGACAACGCCATGTGGATGATGCGCCGCTCGCTAGGCAGCATGGGTTCCAGGGTGACGCTCTTGCCTTCGTTGCGCACCTTGCGAGCCATGCGGGTGGCCAACTCCTCCAGGCTGCGTTCCCGACGATCGCGGTAGCCCTCGATGTCGATGCTGACCTTCTCGTAGGTTTCGTTCTGGCGGCTGGCGATGAGGTTGACCAGGTACTGGACGGCCTCGATGGTCTGGCCGTACTTGCCAATGAGCGCCCCCAGGTCGTCCCCCACCACGTTGAACCGCACGGCGTTCTCCCGATCGTAGTCTCGCTCGACTTCGGCCTCGACGCCCATGAGGCGCAGGACCTCCTTGAGCACGTCTTCGGCCGCATCGGCATCTGGACTCTCCGGGCGCACGGGGCGGAAGGCGGGGGTTTCTTCCTCGTCCTCTTCTCCTTCAGCAGGCGCCGGACGAGGGGTCTCGGCGCGCCATTCTTCGCGCTCCGGCGCTCGCTCCTCACCCCGATCGCCTCCCCGGCCACGGCGACGGCGGCCACGACGCGGCCCGCCTTCCTCGCGACGCTCCTCGACCGCCGCACGCTCGACGGGACGCTCCTCCTCGTCGGGGCCGTCCTCTTCTTCCTCGGCCTCCTCTTCGACTTCAGGCGGCGCCCGGCGAGCCGCCGGCATTGGACCGGCCCCATCCTTGAGGGTCACCTTGACCCGGGCGAACTTCGCCCCGAAGCCTGAACTGGTGGCCTTGCGACCTGGGTCGATGACGTCTACCGTCACCTTGTCTTCGCCGACCCCCAGTTGGCCCAGCGCTTTCTGCACGGCCTCCTCGACGGTACGGCCGTATTCCTCGATGACTTGCATGGTAAGCCCCCTTGCTGACGTAGGATGAATCATGCGGCCTTGGCAGGCGGCGGTGCCGTCGTGCGCACCTGGCGCACGATGTGAACCTGCTGCACGGCGTTGAAAATATTGAACATGAACCAGTAGAACAACAGGGCACTAGGCATGTGCCACTGCCACATCATGTAGGTGAAAAAGATGGGCATGAGGGTGTTCATCATCTTTTGCTGCTTGACCTGGGCCGGGTCCGACGTCTGGGTGATGGTGAGACGCTGTGAGAGCAGCATGCTGAACCCGTAGAGCAGCACCAGCAGGCCATCCGGCTGATCGAAGCTGGCGGCCAGGAAGTGCGGAAACTGCTTGGCCAGCGGCGTGCCGATCCACATCCACTTCTCGGCCGGCGGCGGGACCAGGGGCACGGTGACCTGGAAGATTTTGCGGATGGCGCCATAGATGCCATAGAGGATGGGCATCTGGGCGAACATGGGCAGACAACCGCCCAGCGGATTGACCTTGTGCTTCTGGAAAAGCGCCATCTGCTCTTTGGCCAGGCGCTCCTGATCGTCTTTGTACTTCTCCTGCAGCCGCTTGAT
Organism: Candidatus Xenobia bacterium; assembly: GCA_036501005.1. Classification (GTDB taxonomy): domain Bacteria; phylum Vulcanimicrobiota; class Xenobia; order RGZZ01; family DASYBA01; genus DASYBA01. The sequence goes on from DASYBA010000072.1 coordinate 3,269, forward strand.
CTCCGGCTGGATGAGCTGCATGTCGCGCATGGATTGATACTGCTTCTGGGTGGGATAGTACAGCAGCAGCTTGACCACCAGGCTGAAAATGACAATGGACCAGCCGTAGCTGCCGGTCACGGAGTGCAGCGACTGGAGAATCTGGACAAAGAAGTTATCTAGGAAGTGTAGTATGGAAATGTGGCATGACTCCGTTCTAATGGGGCCGCCGGTCAGGGGACCGGATCGTCGCCGCCCGGGTG
>DASYBA010000073.1:0-3277 GCA_036501005.1 Candidatus Xenobia bacterium
TGGGTCGTCAGTCTCCATGCGCGTCGGTGGCTACGCCGTCAGGCTACGAGCACCTCTCCAGGATGTTCTGGATGAGGCGCAGCGCCTGTTCGGGGCTGTCGTAGCCGGGCTCTCCAGCCAGCGAACCCTCATACCAGCGCAGGTGCATGCACAGCTCGTAGAAGCGGACCTCGTCAGCGGCGATGGGCGCCCCTCCGGCCGCGTGGTATGCGTCCAGAAGTCGCTGCATGCCGTCTTCGCTGCCGAAAGGGATACGGATGCCTCGCGTGACGATGGCCAGATCGTACGCCGGGTCTCCCGCCATGGCATACTCCCAGTCGATGATGGCCGGCGGCCGGGTCTTGTCGTACATGTCCAGGAGCACATTGTGCACCAACAGGTCGCCGTGCACCATGCGGGAGGGCTCAGCGGGCGGGAGGTGGCTGCGGATCCAGGCGTGCACGTTCTCCAGTTCGGGGCGATTTCGATAGACGTCCCCGAAGTGCGCTTCGGCGTGCGCCCGGCGCGTCGAATGGTGGGGAGCCAGGACGGGCGCGTCCTGGACCGGCAGATTATGCACCGCGGCGGCCAGGCTCGCCACGACGTCGGGGCTCTCCCAGGGCTTCTCCGACGACCACCCTTGCAGCGTCTCCCGCACGACCATGCAATAGTTCCAGGCCTGGTACAGGGCGAAGACCCTGGGCACGCGGAACGTCAGCTTCTGGCGCCCCAACCAGTCCAACAGCAGGGCTTCCTTGACGGAACGGATATTCAGTTCCCTATCGGCTTCCCGTTTGGGCACCAGCACGATGTAGTCGTCCGACCACTCGGTGCCGGGCACGTCGACGAACGCCGCCGAGGCGTTGCGCGATTGCCCACCGCCCAGGTTGACGACCCGACCCACCTCGACGTCTCGCCGCCCGCTCAGCTCTCGGAAGCACGCCTCCAGCACATGCTTGGCGACCGCCCAGGAACGACCGATAGGCAACTCCTCTGTCGGTTCGGGAATGTGGGTTGGAGGCGGCTCGCCTGGCCGCCACAGAATGCCTTGTTGCACCGTCTTCAGGGTCGTTCCAACAAGAAGCCGACAATACCGTCGTGGTTGAGATAAGCCGTCAGACCGAACTTTGGATAACGGACGGATTTCTCGCTGGCGTCGCCCTTGCCGAGGGCCTTGTCCAGCGCTTTGTGGGTCGTGATCCAGGAAGGCTTGCCGTCAATCTCGAGCTGGGGCCCGTTGACGTTCACGACCATGCCGCCGCTGTCGAATACGACGATGACGCCGTTGCCGTAGTGCACCGCATGCGTATCGGATTCGACGAAGACTTCAGCCCCCGCTTTCTGGTCCACGTCGGCGCGGGACTGGCCCACCTTGACGCCGCCGATGGAGAGCTCCGGCGGAGGCTTCTTGCACGAATCGTCATCCGCCCACGCCAGGGCCACCACGAAGAGAAGCAAGAGCAGGACCAGCTTACGCCGCATGGCCGCCATGCTTCGAGTCGAGGCTCGGCGCCCCCTCTCCACCTCACAGAAGGGGCGCCAGCTCCTCTCGCTTGGGAAAGAGCCCGAAAACCCCGCCGGTGTGAAAGAAGATGACGTGGGCGCCGGCCTTGAAGCGGTGGCGGGCAGCCTCCCCCCGCAGACCGAGAAAGCCCTTCAAGGTGTAGACCGGGTCCAACACCAGCCCGCTGTTGCGGGCCGTCTCGACCAGCACGGCCAGCTCTTCCGGGGTGTTGAGGGCGTACCCGCGACCGACCCACCCGTCGGCCATGTGGACGTCGGCCTCGGACAGCCCGAGCGAACCCCAACGAGCCTGCCAGTCGGCCAGGATGGTGCCGATGACCCGCTTGAAGTAGGCTTCGTCGTCGCAGACGTTGACCCCGATCACCTGTGTGGAGGGGCTGTACAGCTTGCAGCCGAGGATCAACCCCGCCTGCGTGCCCCCGGAGCCGGTAGCGCAGACCAGGACGTCCGGTGCGTGGCCAAGCTGGCCGTGCAGCTCTCGCACCGCCTCGATATACCCCCACGCGCCCAACGCGTTGGAACCGCCTTCCGGCAGGACATAGGGCCGGGCCCCCTCCTCCCGCTCCAGCCGCGCCGCCTCGGCCGCCATGAGCTGATTGCGCTCCTGGCTGTACTGTTCTCGGGTGATGTGGACGAGGCGGGCCCCGGCCAGCAGGTCCAACAAGACGTTGCCGTCCGCCACGGGCTCTGGCTGACCCCGCAGGAACAGGACGCTGCGCAACCCCACGCCGGCGGCGGCCAAAGCGGTCGCCCGGCAATGGTTGGACTGCAGGCCCCCGCACGTGATGACGGTGTCGGCGCCTTTCGCTCGAGCATCGGCCAGGATGAACTCGAGCTTGCGAATCTTGTTGCCGCTCAGCACCGAGCCCGTCAAGTCGTCACGCTTCACCCGCAGCCGGACGTTGGCAGGGAACCCGCTTGCGGGTCCGCCTCCGGCCGGCCAGTTCTCCAACGGGGTGGGCAGATGGGCGAGAGCGAGCCGGGGGGGAGCTTCTACTTCTGGTAAGACCATGGGCCGCGAATTCGCCAGGGGTCGCCGTGTTTCCGTCTAACAAGGTGGGCTGTCAATGGGAACGGTGATTGGAACAGTCCTCAAAGGACGCTACCAGATCGAGGAAAAGCTCGGCGAAGGCGGCGTGGCGGAGGTCTTTCGCGCGGTCGACCGACGACTGGGCCGCACCGTGGTGGTCAAGACGCTCAAGCGCGACCTGATGGACAAGCCGGACGTCCTGGAGCGCTTCAGCCAGGAGGCCCGGGACGCGGCCTCGCTGTCCCATCCGAACATCGTGCAGGTTTTCGACGCCGAGTCGGAGGGCCATCTGCACTTCATCGTCATGGAGCTGTGCGATGGGGGCGACCTGCGGCACCTCATGGACGCCGGCCCCTTGCCGATCGCCCGCATCCTGGCGGTGGTACACGCCATGTTGAATGCGCTGGCGTACGCCCACGAGCACGGCATCGTCCACCGCGACATCAAGCCCAGCAACATTCTCCTGCACGGCAACGCGGTCAAACTGGGCGACTTCGGCATCGCCCGCGCCCTCATGTCCGATACGGTTACGCAACAGGGCACGCTCATTGGCTCGGCGGGCTACCTGTCGCCGGAACAGGCGCAGGGGTTCCGGGTGACCGCCAGCGGCGACCTCTATTCGTTGGGCGTCGTCCTCTACGAGCTGTTGACGGGCAGACTGCCGTTTGAGTCCAACAACCCCATTGCCCTGGCGTTGAAGCACGTCCAGGAGCCGCCGCCCTCGCCTCGCGCGGTGCGTCCCGA
>DASYBA010000074.1:0-4050 GCA_036501005.1 Candidatus Xenobia bacterium
CGAGCTATGTCGACTTTGCCTCCTGGGACAGCTATCCGCTGGGCTTCACCGAGCTCATGCCCCTGGCCGAGCCGGATAAAGTGCGCTATGCCCGCTGCGGACACCCAGACGCGGCGGCATTCCATCACGATCTGTATCGGAGCATGGGGCCGGGTCGCTTTTGGGTCATGGAGCAACAGCCAGGCCCGGTCAACTGGGCGCCGTGGAACCCCTCCCCGGCGCCTGGGATGGTGCGGCTGTGGACGTGGGAAGCGCGAGCCCACGGCGCCGACGCCGTCTGCTACTTTCGCTGGCGGCAGGCGGCCAACGCCCAGGAGCAGATGCATGCCGGGCTCAATCGCACCGACGATACGCCGGATGCGGCCTGGCCCGAAATCGAGGAGGTGGGCCAGGAGTTGACCGTGCTGTCTGACACCAAGCGATCCATCGTGGCCTTGCTGTTCGATTATGAGACCGCCTGGATGTTGGACATCCAGCCCCAGGGAGCCGACTTTCGCTACCTGGATCTGGTGTTTGAGTCGTACCAGGCGCTACGACGCCTGGGGCTGAACGTCGACGTGGTGTCGTCGACCACCGACCTGGGCGGATATCGACTGGTGCTGGCACCGTGTTGGCCGGTCCTGCGGCCGGTCGACCTGGGACGGGCCGGGGGAACCCTCGTGCTGGGGCCGCGTAGCGGAAGTCGCACGAAGACGTTCGGCACGGCGACACCCCCGGTCGACGTGCTGCGCGTGGAGAGCCTGCGGCCCGGGCTCGAAGAACGTCTGCTGTGGGGCGAGCGCAGCTACCCCGTGCAGCGCTGGCGAGAATGGCTCTCCGGGGAGGCTGGGGTGGAGGCGAAGTTCGGCGACGGCCGCCCGGCGGTGATCCGTCACGGCGCCACCGTTTATATCGGGTGCTGGCCGCCCCTGGACTTTCTGGTCGACTGGCTGGAGGTGGAGTGCCAGCGGCTGCGCATCGCCACGTGGCGCCTGCCCGCCGACGTGCGAGTGCGCCAGCGAGGCGACGTGAGCTTCATGTTCAACTTCGGCACGGAGGTGGTGCACCTGTCAGACGGCTACCAATGGGTCCTGGGAGGCCCGGAAGTGGCGCCCTGCGGCCTATCCGCTTGGCGCACGAAAACGGTCAAGAAGTAGCAGGAGGGCTCGGGGGGCAGACGCCAACCCCTGGGCATGTGTCGATTGGCCGCCTACCTGGGGCATCCCATCCTGCTCAGCCAGATCATCACGGAGCCCCGTCATTCCATCATCCATCAGTCATACCACGCCGAGGAACGGACCGTCCCGCTCAACGGCGACGGATTCGGGGTGGCCTGGTACGTCCCGCACGTCAGCGAGCGCCCGGCCCTTTTCAAGGACGTGGCCCCGGCGTGGAACAGCCAGAATCTGCTGGAGATCGCCCGGGTCAGCAGCAGCCACTGCGTTTTGGCACACGTGCGGGCCGCATCACCGGGCAACCCCGTGCAGCAATTGAACTGCCACCCCTTTGCGCATGGGCGGCTGTCGTTCATGCATAACGGGGGGCTGGCGGGTTTTGACGCCTACCGCCGACGCTTGCTGGAAGGGTTGTCCGACACGGCGTTCCGCGCCATCCGGGGGTCGACCGATACGGAACATGCGTTCGCCGTGTTCATTGACTACCAGGTACGGGGGGTGAGAACCAGCGTGGTGGCAGATCTGGCGGATGCCATGCAGGACACCTTGGATCACCTGGAAGACCTACGCATTTCGGCGGGGGTGGCGGAACCGTCGTATTACAACTTCGTCGTATCGGATGGAACGTGCCTGGTGGCGACCCGGCACGGCTCCCCCGGGGGCGGCGATCCGGCCAGCCTGTACTACACGACGGGGCGCGACATGCATCTGGAGAATGGCCACTACCAGTTGGACTCCGACCTGGACCACAACGTGGTGCTGGTGGCGTCGGAGCGGCTGAATGCCGACCCGTCCTGGCAACCGGTGCCGCCCGGCCACATGCTGCTGGCGACGCACCCCGGGCGGGTCACTTTGCGTCCGATACGCCCCTACCCGGCCGTGCCCGACCCAAGCCCCGACCCATCTGGGCTGCTATTGCCCCGCAGGTGACTGTCAGGCCTTGGTCGGCTAAGAATGCCGTCCGGTCGCGGGTTCAGTGGCCGAGAACGAGTCCATCTGCCCCGTCACACTCACCAGGCCTGGCCCGGTAACGCACCCTGTGCGTTACATGAGGGGGTTGTAACGCGCTCGGTACGTTACACTCGGTGTTAAACGACCATCTTCAGCGCCGAGGGTATCACTTCGACCCGGCACGGAGTGGTGCCGATGTAGTCGCCGTCGATCTGCACGGGCACGGGTTGCGGGGCCGTGATGGTCACGGTGCGGGCCGTGTGCTGCGTGATCTTGGGAACGCTGTCGAAATCACCGCTGTAGTTGTTCGGCATGTATCGAACCACGTCGACAGGGTTCAGATCGACCATGCAGACGACGTCTACGAGACCGTCCCCGACCTTGGCCCGGGGGGCGGCCACCATGCCGGTGCCGTAGTATCGACCAAGGGCCAGATTGATGTTGAACATGCGGCCGCTGACCTTGGCGTCTCCCACGTCTACTTCCGCATGCATGTTGCGCCAGCCGAGCAGATTGGAGAAGAGGCAGAGAAAATAGCTGGCGCCGCCCGCCCAACGGGTCTTGGCGACCGAGCAGCACACCGCAGCGCTGAAGCCGAGCGTCGCGTTGGCGATGAAGAAGCGTTGCTGTTCCTGCCCGTCAGGGCCTTTGAAATAAATCTTGCCCAGGTCGATAGCCATTTCCGTACCGCTCATGAGCCGTCGGACCACCTGGTCCGGAGTCAGGTCGAACGGTTCGTTTCGCTCCGCCAGCACGGCCCGGTAATAGTCGTTGCCCCGCCCCATCGGCAAGATGCCCAGACGACAGCCGGTGCCCATGAGGCCGTTGGCGGTCTCACACAGCGTGCCGTCGCCGCCCACCGAGACGACCATGGATGCGCCGCTTTCCGCCAGCCTCTTCGCCAGCTCCGTGGCCTGTCCGGCGTACTCGGTCAAGTGGAGCTGGAGCGAAGGCAGCGCCGTCTTCAGCGCTTCCATGAACGCGCGGTAGGGCTTGCCGCCGTGCTTCTCAGCGCAGGGCGGGGAGGCGATGACGTGCACGTTGTCGAGCCACGAAGCCTGTCCGCTCGGCTCTGGCGGCGGCGCTACGAGGGTCGGGTGCGGCGGGTCGGTCGTCATGATCACTTCATCCCCCCATCCGGAATCCCGGGAAGTTCCTCCCGACTCCCGGCGAGTCCTGGCCGGTCTAACTCCCCGCCAGGATGCCCGCCGCCACCAGCAAGGCGACGGCGATGCCTGCCAGCGATTCGCCGGCGATGACGCCCGAGCTGATCGGCACGACATACTTGTCGGCAGACTTGGGCCAGTACTTTTCCCACACCAGGGCGATGAGGGCGCCCAGGAACATCGACAGCGAGTTGAACCAGGGAATGACGAACGCCAGACCCACGCCCGTAGCGGAGGGAATGAAGCTCTTCAACCGTGGCAAGGCCATCTCCAAGAGGGGCAGCAGAATCCCGATGCCGCCGCCGATGGCCATGCCCCACAACTCGGTGTAGTGCAACGAGTGGAAGCCGTTGGCCAGCAGACGGGCGACCGCCGCCCACACCTGGGCGGCCGGGGCCGGCCACTTTTCAGAACCCAGCACGGTGTAGTCGGGCACGAGCTTGTAGAAGAGGGGCACCACCACGGCCGTGCCCACGAAAAGCCCGGAGAACTGGGCGAGGAACTGCTTACGCGGATTGGCGCCCAGCAGATAGCCGCTCTTGAGATCGGTGAGCAGGTCCGCGGAGGCACCGGCAGCACCGGCCGTCACGCTGGCCGTCATCAGGTTGGTGATCATGTTCGAAGGGGCGAGGGTTCCGAACAGAAGCTGGGTGATCTTGCCCATCGCACCAATCGGCGTGATATCGGATTCACCGGTTGCCCGGCACGCGACCAGGGAAAGGAAGAACGTCATGCTGACGGCCACGATGCCCATCCAGATCGAGGTGCCGAAATCCTTG
>DASYBA010000075.1:0-3769 GCA_036501005.1 Candidatus Xenobia bacterium
GGCCTGGACGTCCAGGTCGAGGAAGAACCGGTCACCAACCCTTCCGGTCAGCGACCCGTCCCTTTTCCGCCGCCCCCCGCCCGCACTTCCGGATCGTTTGCCCGCCGCCAGCCCCCGGCCGAACCATCCCGCCCGTCGCTCCCGCCCGTCCCCGCCGACCCGGCGACGGAGTCATCCCGGCCGGTCCTGCCTCCCGTACCCACCCGGGATCGCCCGTCCTTGCCTCCGGTACCCGCCCCCGCCGCCGAGCCGAACCGGCCCAGTCTCCCCCCGCTGCCCGGGCGTGGCCCCCGATCGTCCGCGCCCCCGACCCCGCCGGCCCGGCCGGAACCGTTGCGACAGGTCATCCCTCGGCGCCCGTCCGATCCCGGCACCCGGCCGGTGTTTGCCAGCCGGCCCTCTACCCCGCTCTCTCAGCCCCTGCCGCCGGACGAACCGGACCCGCCCGGCGGACGGCGTTGGATGATCGCGGGGGTCGTTCTCCTGGCCTTGGTGGGCGTTGTGGCCCTGGGGTTCTGGCTGGGCCAGATGCCGGCCACGCCGCCCGTGCAAAACACGTCGCCCCTGGCGGTCGTGTCGACGCCCGACGGGGTCCAGGTCGCCATGGATGGACAGTTGCTGGGAACAACCCCCTTCACCGCCCACGTCGCCAACGGAGTGCACAGCCTGCAGGCCGATCTGGACGGATTCGACAGCCAGCGGTTGATGATCAACGTGCCCACCTGGCAAAACGAGCCAGTGCGGATTCAACTGGTGCCCCGGCGGCCTCCCCTCGTCCTCACCTATACGCCGAGCCCCCTCGAGGTGTTCTGCGACGGCGTATCGTTGGGCGAGAAGAGCAGCCCGTTCTCCCTCACCCTCAAGGAAGGCGTGCACAAGGTGGGGTTCGTGCACCCCGGCTATGAGCCGCAGGAGCGAGTCGTCAAAGTCGACAGCGGCCCGGTGGCCTCGCTGCAAGTCAACCTGGTGGCGCTGGGCACCCTGCTGCGGGTCGAGAGCAGCCCGCCCGGCGCCACCGTCTACGTCGATGGGCAAGCCATGGGCACGACCCCTTACGCCTCGACCGACCTCAAGCCGGGTTCACACACCCTCCGCGTGGCCCACCCCGGCTACCTGACCGCATCGCGCTCGGCCGATTTGCAGGTGGGAACCCCGCTGAACATCGAGGCGACGCTCCAGCCTCGCCCTTGAGCTCCGGACTCCTGCAGTTTCTTGTCTACTCCATTTGAAATCAGATCATTCTCAGAGTATACTAGAGTCAGGACCAGGTCGGTTAGGAAAGAGGTCTGAGACGATGGCTGACAACGTGTTCCGGTTTTTTGGTTCAGACGAGCTGCAGAAGTGCCCGGTGTGCAGCCGCGTGGTTGGACGGGAACGCATGACGTTCAACAAACAGGAGCTGACCGTGGAGCCGTCGCGCAAGAACCGTCCCCATCAGGCCCACGAGTACCAGTGCGCCACCCGGGCGTGCGGCTGCGGCCTCAAGTACGCCGTCACCCAGCCCAATGCCGAGAAGCTGGTCGGCTATTCGTGGCAGTGCCGAGTGTGCGAGACCTTTACCGCCACCGTCGACGATCACGGCCGCTGCCTGGCATGCCTGTTGGAGAAGAAGGCTGGTGTGAGGGACGCCCACGCGCTCTTCGAGATTCTGGAAGAGTCGAAGTCGTCCATGGGCATCAGCCGATCCGAATTCCTGTCTGGTTTTCTCAAGGGCGTCATCCTGGGCGTCCCCGGCCTCATCTACGAGGAGAGGAACGACTAGACGGCGAGCTGAACTGAGAACCTGGTCTCGAGGTGGGACCGGAGGTTCTGATGTACTGGCTTTGTGCTGTCTGCGGGTATGTTCATGAAGGGGAGGGGCCGCCGGATATCTGTCCGATGTGCGCTGCCGACAAGAGCGCGTTCAGCCTCATGCAGGGCGCGGTGAGCTACGGGGCGTGGTGCCTCCTGGTGCGCTGAGCGGCAGGAGGAATCTGCGGGCCAAGCGCAAACCTGTGCCGCCGAACCGGGCCCGCAAATCGCCGGCAGAAGGATACGAAGGATGAGCAGCACTCAAGGCTACGCTCTGGAAAGAGCGGGGGGAGAAGACAAGGCGGCGGCGGTCGCCTGGAAGATCCTGGGAACGCACTCCGGGCCTCCGGAGGCGGAACTGAAGGAAACTATCGAGGTGCTGACCAGCGACGGTTGGAAGACCTTTTCCTGGACAGACATCTTCATGCGCCGGAAGAGCGAAAGCATCGATGGTACCCTGAAACGTCTCAAGGAATCGTCCAAAGCGCCGGAGATCAAGATTCTTTAAAGCGCTCGCACGGACCGTGCTGGCCGCGTGGCAAGCGTTCGGCCGGGACGACTGCCTGTTGATGGCGGCCGGGGTCGCTTACTACGCGTTCCTGTCGCTGTTTCCCCTCTGTCTACTGTCCATCAGTTTGCTCGGCTTTCTATGGACTGAACCCCGGGCCGTCGACTACACGGTCAACGTTGCGGCCGAGCTGCTCCCGCCCAGTGGTACCGCCTGGTTGAGAGAGACGGTGGCCGGCATTGCCGCCGACCGCGGCCGACTGGGCCTGCTCGGACTGGTCAGCCTGATCTGGCTCGGACGCCAGCTTTTCCAGGCGCTGGACACCACCCTCAACCGTCTTTGGAAGGTGGATCAGCCAGCCGTGGGGCGCATCCTGAACAGCCTCGGCTGGGTGGCCATCGCGGGGGCCTTGATCCTGATCGAGGGCATCCTGAGCGCCGTGCTGACCTGGATGCTGCACCTGGTCGACGGGGTGCGCATCCCGCCGTGGCTGCCTCACCCGGCGGTCGATACGGTCCTCGTGTGGACCTTGCTGCACTCCTGGGGCGTGGTGCCGCTGACCGTCTTCTTGTTCTGCTTCATGCTGTACCGTCGGCCGCCGCGGCAGGCGCCCGTCGGCCTGGCCGCTTTCGGCGCCGGCTTCTCCACCGCCGCCTGGAAGATTTCCAGCGTCATCTACTTTACCTATCTGGCCACGCTGGCGCAGAGCAATCCCGTCTACGGCTCCCTGTGGGGCATGGTGGGGTTGCTCATCTGGCTTTTCATCTGCGCCGGCGTCTTCTTGTTTGGCGCCGAGCTGATCGTCGTCCAGGTCTAGGAAGCTAGGGCGACGGGGTCCAGTTGAGCAGGTGAGCGTCGGGGACGGAGAAGCCGGAGCTGGCCAGTACCACCAGCCGCCATACGTCCTTGCCTTGGATGAAGAAGGCGCTGTCGCCGGTCAGTCGGGTGCCGCCCGCCGACAGGCTGGTGCGGTAGACCTCCATGGGAAAGCCGTTCTCGGTCGTCCAGCTACCGGACGGATTGAAGGCAGCATTCCACTTCTGCGCGGCGCCGTACCCTTTGAGCAGGTTGACGGCCGTGGCGGCGGTGCCCGCCCCCTCGAAGAGCTCGACGGCGGCAAACTGGTGGGTGGAGGGCGCCATGAGCACGAGGTGCGTCTGGCCGGCCATGGTGCCGGGCACCTGCGGACTGGCCGGCCCGTACCGCCAACCCGCTGGCACCGTCAAGGTGTAACGCCCGTCGGGGTCACGATAGTGAACGGTGGCGGCGGCCAGGGTCAGGCCGGGTGGCTTCGACAGGTCGTGCAGGTGCCAGGCAAAGGCCGCGATGCAAGCGACGGTCAGGGCCGCGACGATCCAGTTGACCCATGGCGACGGCGGCGGAGGGGGCGGCGGTTTGGGCCGAGCTGGCGGGGGGTCCGCCGGCTGCGGGGTTGACGCGGCCCTGGAGACGGCGGCCGGTACCGGTACC
>DASYBA010000076.1:0-2726 GCA_036501005.1 Candidatus Xenobia bacterium
GGGTCCATCAACCACGTCACCAGTTGACCGAGGGGAACGAACGTCCAAGCGTTGATGACGAACACGGTCAAGACGAAACCAAACACGAGAAGGTAGTCCGTTATCGAGCTGGCCGAACGCAGTCCCAGCGTGGCCTCCTCCGGGATGGGATTGCCCAGTTGTTCTTGTAGCGTGGTGAAACTGAGGAGGTGCAGCAGAAACAACTGCAGGGCCAACGCGGGAATGAAGAGGGGGAGCTGTAGAGAAAACCTGCGGCCGCGGCTGAACCCCATGCCGAGACCCAGAAAGCAAGACAGCATGCTGACATTCTTGAGAAACCCGAAGACCGCACAGTCGTTGGCATGCCAGCGGATGATCATGAGCTCGGCGAACAGCGCGACAGCACTCGCCAGGACAATCCATGGTCCCGGGTTCGCCCGGGTCTTTTCTTTGATGCCCTCTTCCCAGGTCGCCATGGACGAGGCCAGGGCGGGCCACCACTGCCGCGACATCCACCAGGTGGCGGCGACCACCGTCAGGGCGGCACCGCACGCAAGAGCCGCTCCCGTATTCGCCTTGCCCAGCGTGGCCAGGAACATCGACGCCAGCCCAGCGGCCAGAGGGGCGGGAAATGCCGAGCGCCGGAAGAGAACCGGAGCTCCTTCAGTCATGCCACCTCACGGAACTTGAACGGCCCCCACGGCACGACGCTGCCCACATCGCGCTACGCTTCTGCAGGATGCCAGGTTTTCCCCTTTCTGCATGCGACGGCGAACGTCTCATCGGTTCGCAAGATGCAGTCCGCAACGACTATCGAGACCGAAGGCAGGTTGGGGCGTCTAGAACGTGTAGTGCAGCAGGCCGGTCGCCTTGTCCAGCGTGACCTGCTCTTTGCCCAGGGCAAAGGTGCGCTGACTGCCGTCGTCTCCGATGGCCACCTTGCGGAAGATGGATTTGCTGGTGGCCTCCGAGCGGAAGCCCGTGTCCACCTTGATGTCGGCCGTGGCAGCCGATCCATCCGCCGCTTTCGATACGCGGCCCGTGTCGATGCTTGCGAAGAGACCCGGCCTGAACCCGCTGACCAGCACGCGACCGGGTGCCGGATCGAGGTCGACGCCGTCCTTGCCGTCCTGGGCGGCCACCAGGTCGGCGGTGGCCTGTGCCGACTGCATGACCTTCTGGGCTCCTCGCAACTGCTTCAGTTGCTTGTCGCTCATGCGAGTCACGTCGCGCGGATTCAGGGTGACCTGATGGCTGAAGATGGACATGGCTCTCTCTCCTCTATCCGTATCTCTTTTTGGTTGCCAAATCATAACGGAGATGTGACCGCCAGATGTTGCCAGCGGTTTAACGCCTCGGCGACTGGACTGGCCCTTGCGTGCACCCGTATAATAGGCACCTAGGAGGATTGGCATGTTCAGCGAGGTCGAGACAACGGTCAACTTGCCCGCGCAGGAAGCGGGCATCCTGCAGTTCTGGAAGGACCACGACATTTTCAAGAAGTCGCTGGCCCAGCGGCAGGGCAAGCCCGAGTTCGTCTTCTACGAGGGGCCGCCGACCGCCAACGGGCGTCCCGGCGTGCATCACGTGCAGGCCCGCAGCTACAAGGACCTCATCCCCCGCTACAAGAGCATGCAAGGCCACTACGTGCCCCGCAAGGCCGGCTGGGATTGCCACGGCCTGCCCGTCGAGCTGGAGGTCGAGAAGCGCCTCGGCTTCAGCGGCAAGCCCATGATCGAGAAGTACGGCGTCGGCCCCTTCAACCGCGAGTGTCGCAGCTCCGTCATGGAGTACGAGCAGGCCTGGCGGCAGATGACCGAGCGCATCGCCTTCTGGGTCGACATGGATCACCCGTACATGACGATGACCAACGACTTCATCGAGTCCGTCTGGTGGTCCTTGGCGGAGCTCTGGAAGATGGGGCTCATCTACCAGGGCTACAAGGTTCTGCCCTACTGCCCCCGCTGCGGCACGCCTCTGTCGAGTCACGAGGTCGGCCTGGGCTATGAAGACATCACCGATCCATCCATCTACATCCGCTTTCCGTTGAAGCACCCCGAAGCCCTCGGCCTGGGTCCGAAGACGTCCCTCCTGGTGTGGACGACCACCCCCTGGACCCTCTTCGGCAACACCGCCGCCGCCGTCAACCCCGAGTTCGCGTACGTGGCGGTGCAGCACGGTGAGGAAACGCTCATCCTGGCCAAATCGTTGGTGGAGAAAGTCCTCCCCACCGCCGTGGTGGCCAAGGAGCTGGCGGCCGAACAGTTGCTGGGTGTCGAATACACCCCGCCGTATCGGATACCGGCCGACAAGAAGGCCTGGTACGTGGTCGGGGGCAGTTTCGTGACGGCCGAAGACGGCACCGGCATCGTCCATATCGCCCCGGCCTTCGGGGCCGACGACATGGAGATGTCCCGACAGTTCGACCTTCCGGTCCTGCGTACGGTCAACGAGGAGGGGAAGTTCGTCGCGGACGTGCCCCTCGTGCCCGGGGTGTTCTTCCGAGACGGCAATGCCCCCGTCATGGCCGATCTCAAAGCGCGCGGCATCCTGCTGCGCGCCGAAGACTACCTCCACTCCTACCCGCACTGCTGGCGATGCGACACGCCTTTGATGTACTACGCCACGACCTCTTGGTTCATTCGCAACAGCTCTCTCAAGGAGCGCCTGCTGGAGGAGAACCAGAAGATCAACTGGATCCCGCCACACATCCGCGAGGGTCGGTTTGGCGACTGGCTGGAGAACCT
>DASYBA010000077.1:0-5270 GCA_036501005.1 Candidatus Xenobia bacterium
AGCGGCATCGCCCCCGCGGAGAGCAGGTCGGCCGTACTCAAGCTCATGACCTGCAGGTTGGTGGCAAACGGGGCATACACGACCGCCGTGTTGTAAAGCTGGACGCCCGTCCCGCTGTGATGGCCCGGGTTGGCGCCCACCATGGCGCCCACCACCGTGACGTTGTTGGTCGACAGCAGCCCCTCACTATACACCAGCCCCTGAAAGAACTGGCTGGTGGCGCTTCCCGCCCCCTGCTGCCCCAGGGTCACGCTGTCGGATGACACCAGCGCCAGTTGGTTGACGCAGTCCAAGTAGCTGCCCTGGTTGACGGTCACCGGCCCCTGGGCGACGATGGCCCCCGTTCCGGACAGCGACCCGTCGATCTGCACCGGCCCCTGGGCGTAGAGAATGCCGCCGTTCAATTGCAGGTCGCCCGTCACGTGGAGCCCACCCGGCGCATAGTTGTCGCCATTCAGGTAGCCGGCCGGCATGGTGGCCCCCAACGGGGCTCCAGCCGCCCCGGAAATGGCCGTTCCGAGGCTGGCGATATTGACCGTCGGGAGCGTCACCGGCGCCTGCAATACGGCCCCGCCGACCCACGTCGGCGACCCCAGGCTCACTGACGCCGTCTTGCAGACCACGTCGCCACTCACGCTCGTGCTTCCGCCACTCACGCTGATGCTGGTATTGGATCCGACGTTGGCCCCCACCGGCGGGCTGGGCGTCGCACTGGCCACGGCCAGGCTCTGGACGCCACTCACGACCAGGTTGCCGGACACGATATTCAACGCACCGTCGGTGGACAACGCATAGTTGTATTGCGGCATGGCGACCGTGCATTCGACAATGGTGCTGGCCCCACGATAGGTTCCCTGGGCCATGAGGTGCGCGGTGCCCCCGGCCACGTTACACCCTCCCCAGCCGCTCGCGTAGCTGTTGCTCTTGACGTTGTTGGTGGAATACCCCCACCCGCAGGTCGTATCGAACGTCAGCACGCCCACGTTGACCGCATCGCCGGGATCCGGCTGGAACGTGGCGGCGTCGGTGGGCGCACCGAACGGTTGGCCGCCGGGCTGAAGGCTCGCATGCAACCGAGACATGCACAGCGAGATGGCGCCCTCGGCGAGGGCCAGCGCCCGATCGTTGGCCGACGACATCTGGGCGGCGTTCAGGAAGAACGATGCGAGCGCTGCCACCGTCAGGGCCGCCAGCATGCACACCGCGCTAAGGAGCAGCATGGGAATGAGGGCAAACCCGGGTCGACGCAACCTTACCATGTATTCGACACGCTATACACCACCGTGCTCTGGTGTACGACCCCGTTGGCGACGGTGCCACTCGGTGCCAATGCGACCTGGTTGCCCGTTTCTCCGCCCGTCTCCCACATGACGTCGACGTCCAATTGCACCAGGTCGATGGCCGGCACACCCCCGACCGGTGGAAAGCTGGCGGTCACCAGGATCGTAAAGGTTCCCCCATCCCACCCGGGCGGGGCCGGCGAGGTGGCAGACGGAAACGTCGTCACGTAGGGATTGGTGTCGACGTCGCTGGCCATGCCCGCCAGCGTGAAAGGCGGCGGGTGGGGGTCGCAAGGCGCATCCTTGAACTGCACGTTACGAAAGGTCTCCAGCGTCTGGCGGGCCAGGTTCTGGGCCATGACGGTGTCCTGGCTCTTGCGCACGCTGGCTATGCTGCTCGGGTACATTGACACGATGGCAAAGAAGAGCGTGATGATGAGCATCATCGCCACAAAGACCTCGATGAGCGAAAAGCCTCTCACGAGGATGGCGCCGGCGCCGGGTTGCGAGGATAGACCCGAGTCTGCAGGCCGTTGCCCACGGTCTGCGAGCTGTCGACGGGCTGTTGGAGCTGCAGGCTGATGCCGATCCCGCTGACGGGAGCGGTGGCCGGAAAGTCTGGCGGATCCAGGCCGAACCGGAGCACCCCGCCCGCCACCGCGTGTTCGGTGCCGTTCACCGTCGCCAGCATGGCCTGCAGATCAGACGTCTTCGCCCTCGTCCCGGCGGGCGGCAGCGCGGGCGACGGGCTCGTGCCCGGCCCCCCCCAGGTCTTGCGCACCAGCGCCTGGTGCGGCGCATCCAGATAGTAGACGACCATGTAGGGAGCGGGCGTGAAAGGCCCGGGATACATGGGCATGGTGGGGTCTTCGATGGCAAAGCAGATGGCCGGCCCCGGCGACGTGGAAGACGAGATGGTGATGGTCGACCAGGCGCTGTTGCGCAATTCCCGGCTCAGCCCGTTGAGCCCCAGGATGGTCGCCGCGCCCACGTCGGTGCGGGCTGTCGACCAGCGAAACCAGCGCCCCCCCAGCGTGAAGACGCCGAAGAGAATACTCAAGAGCAGAAACGAGATCGTCATGGCGATGAGCAACTCCGCCAGGCTCAAGCCCCGCATGATCCTCCGGTACGACAACATCCGCGGCCGGTTCGATAGGCGGTCGCTGGCCTCCTGGAAGGCTATCGGAAGCGCGCTGATGAACCTCCCCGCGTGCCGACACTGCTCGATCATGCTGTTATCTACCCCGTACAGGGATCCCCGTCAAGCTGGATGCTCGTCGAGGGCGAGCGCATCGTGGCCCTGGGCAGCGGCCCCCCACCCGCCGTCGACCACGTCGTGGACCTGGGCGGACGAACGGTCCTGCCCGGTTTCATCGACAGCCACGTGCACCTGCTCTTCACCGGCATGGGACAGTCGGCCGCCGCCCTGCAGGGCGCTACCACCCCCGCCGAAGTCTGCGACCGCATGCGGGCGGCCCCCGCCGGACGTTGGGCCCGCGGCTTTGGCTTCGACCTCGAGATGACGTGGGAGGGCCTGCCCGAAGACCGACCTGCCCTGCTCGAGCGCATCGACCACCATTCCGCCGTCGTGAACCGCCGCGCCGCTACCCTGCTGGCCGACGACGGCATCGCCGTGAGCCCTCAGGGCCGGGTGTCCGGCCTGGATTTCGGCCGCACCCTGGCCCACGTCTACCGCGAGCTCGGCGAAGACGTCAAGCTGGACGCTCTCCGCCAGGCCGCCCGGAACGCCCTGCGCCAAGGCGTGACGACCATCCACGCCCTCGAAGGCGGCCACTTCTTCAGTCGCCGGGACCTCGAGCTGGTCGTCGAGCACGATCGCGACCTGGGCCCTCGTCTCCTGGTCTACCCTCAGGTGCCTGACGTGGCCTACGTCCGCTCTCTGGGCCTCCCCCGCCTGGGGGGCTGTCTTCTGCTGGACGGCTCCCTCGGCTCCCGTACCGCCCGGCTGGAAGAGCCTTACGCCGACGCCCCCCAGGAGCGTGGCTTGCAATATCTGTCCGACGAGGATCTCCAGCGGCTGGTCGGGGAGGCCCACCGACACGGTCTGCAGCTCGCCTTCCACGCCATCGGAGACGCCGCGGTTCGACAGGCGGTAGAAGCCTATCGAACGCTGGGATCATGCCATGCCCTCCGCCACCGTATCGAACATTGCGAGCTGGCCTCGCCAGGCAGCCTGGAGACCATCGCCCATCTCGGCATCCATCTCGGCATCCAGCCCCAGTTTGAAGCCCTGTGGGGTGGACCCGGACGCATGTACGAGCAGCGCCTGGGAGCCCCGCGCATGGCCCGCACCAACCCGTTCCGCTGGTACCTGGACCACGCCATTCCATGTGGCGGCGGCTCGGATTCGGACGTGACGCCTCTCGACCCCCTGCTAGGCATCCAGGCCGCCACCAGCCATCCCCGAACCGACCAGCGCCTCTCCGTCGACGAGGCCATCGAACTCTTCACCGCCGGTTCGGCTCGCCTGGGCCACGACGAAAACAGGGTGGGCACCTTGCAACCCGGCCTCCAGGCCGACTTCGTCGTGCTGGGCGAAGATCCGCACGCTGCGAACCGCATCGCCGACATTCCCATCGACCAGGTCTGGGTGGCGGGAAGGCAGGTCGTTTAAGTCCGGGGTGGTACACCATGCCCCATGCCTCACCGTGCGCCCCACCTGCTGGTCTTCGAGCTGGCCGGCCAGGCGTACGCCCTCCCCTTGGCCGCCGTGAGGGAGATCGTGTTCCGCCCGGAGCTCTCCCGCCCGGCCGGACTGCCCTCGCTCTTGCAAGGGTTCTTTGCCCTCGGCACCGAGCTGGTCCCGGTGCTGTCCCTGCGCCGACTGTTGGGATTGCCGGAAGGCGAGCCGGGGCGGTACACGCCCGTGCTGGTCCTGCCCGGCCCGCACCACCCCCTGGCCCTGGCGGTCGATGCCTTGATCGACATGGCCCCGGCTGACGCCTTGACCGTCGACCCGCACGCCTCCGTCAACGGCTGTGTGTCGGGCCATGCCCAGCTCGGAGAGCGCCCCGTCAGCGTTCTCGACCCGCCGCGGCTGCTCCTCGAGCAGGAAGTGGCAGGGCTGGCCGAGCTGCACGCCACCGAGGCAGCCCGGAGGGCGGCCTGGACCGCATGAACGAGGCCCATCGCCTGATCGCCGATGCCGCGTTTGGCGCCCTGCAGGAGCGAATCATCGAGCAGACTGGCCTGGCTTATTACCGGGGCCGCGAGCAGGAACTGGCCATGCACGTCGGCCATCGCATGGCAGCGCTGGGGGTGACCTCTCTGCCCGCGTACCTGCAGCGGCTGTCGAGCCACGCCGAGCTGGACACGCTGGCACAGGCGCTGACCATTGGCGAAACGTACTTCTTTCGCTACCAGGAGCAGTTCGACGCGCTCCGGGACCGGGTGCTGCCGGAGCTCATCCTGGAGCGCTCCTCCCTGCGCCGACTGCGCATCTGGAGCGCGGGGTGCGCGACCGGGCCGGAGACCTACTCCTTGTCCATCCTGTTGCAGCACGACTTCGGGGCCCGCCTCCAAGGCTGGGACGTGCAGATTGTCGGCACCGACATCAATCGCGAGTTCCTGGCGCGGGCCGAGGCTGGCATCTATGTCGAATGGGCCTTCCGTGGCGTCCCTGATGCGGTGCGGGCAGCCTTCTTCGAACGCAATGGCGAGACGTGGCGGGTGCGGGCGAACTATCGAAATGGCGTCCACTTCCAGTACCACAACCTGGTGACCCACCCGTTTCCGTCGCTCGTCAACGGCCTGGCTGCCTTCGACATCATCTTGTGTCGCAACGTCTTCATCTATTTCGATCTCAGCACGCAGCACCGCCTCATCCGCCAGTTCACCGACAGCCTGGTCGACGGCGGTTGGCTTCTGGTCGGGCACGCCGAGTCGAACCTGGAACTGTTCCGGGGGTTGGAGACCGTGTCGGTGCCCGGTTCGACCCTCTATCGAAAAGCCCCGGCCCCCTTGCTGTGG
>DASYBA010000078.1:0-4267 GCA_036501005.1 Candidatus Xenobia bacterium
GGCTGCGGGCCATGGTGGACGAGGGGGAGATATTCCATCCGCTCCGCTGGACTCCGGGAGAGGCCGCACGGCTTCTATCCAGCGCGGCAGATATCGAAAAGGCCGGGGTGGTCTTGCGCATGCCGGCCAACTGGCACGCCAACCGCCCTCGACGGCCGCAGGTGAGTGCCACAGTCGGGGCTCGTGCCCCGTCGGCAGTGGGTCTCGATGGCCTGCTGGATTTCCAGGTGGGTGTGACCCTGGAGGGTGAGCCGCTCACCGAACAGGAGATCGCCTCGCTCCTGGCCGGCACTGAATCTTTGGTCCTGCTGCGGGGGGCATGGGTCGAGATTGACCGCGACCGGCTCGAACGGGCCCTGCGCCAGTTCAAGGAGGCAGAGGCCGTCGCCCAGCGAGATGGTCTGACTTTTTCCGAGGCCATGCGTTTGCTGGCCGGCGCCTCGATTACCCCGAAAGCGACGCGGGAGGCCTCCCCGGACTGGTCACACGTCGCCGCCGGACCTTGGTTGGCCGAGACGTTGAAAACCCTGCGCGGTCCACAAGAAGGCATCGATCCGGGGCCGGCCCTGAAAGGCACTTTGCGGATCTATCAGAAGGCCGGTGTTGAATGGCTGAGAGTGTTGACCGGTCTGGGGTTGGGCGCCTGTCTGGCCGACGACATGGGGCTGGGCAAGACCATCCAGGTGCTGTCCTTGCTGTTGGTGCAACCGAAGGACCGTAACGGAAAGCGACCCAGCCTGCTGGTCGCCCCGGCCTCTTTGCTCGCCAATTGGGTCGACGAAGTCAATCGATTTGCCCCCAGCCTGAAAACGAGGATCATTCACCCATCGGCCATGGCGGCGGACGAAGCGAAGCGGATGACGCCCGCACTGCTGGCAGACCTGGATCTGGCCATCACCAGCTACGGGGCGCTGCTGCGCCTGCCGGTCTTCGGCGACACGGGCTGGCGTTTTGTGATTCTGGACGAAGCACAAGCCATCAAGAATCCCAATACGAAACAGACCCGAGCGGCCAAGGCGCTCAAGGCCCAAGCGAGAATTGCCTTGACCGGTACCCCCGTGGAAAATCGCCTGGGAGACTTGTGGTCCATTATCGACTTCATCAACCCGGGCCTGCTGGGAACCGCCCGGCAGTTCACCGACTATACCCGCAGTTTGTCCGAGCGCGAGCATAATCCGTACGGGCCGCTGCGGGACCTGGTTCGACCCTACATTCTGCGGCGCATGAAAACCGACAAGGCGGTCATCGCGGACCTCCCTGACAAAACCGAGCTCAAAGCGCGCTGTGCCTTGACGCGCAAGCAGGCAGCCCTCTATGCGCAAACCGTCGCTGAGCTGGAGACGGCGCTGGCGGAGTCGGAAGGCATCGCTCGGCGGGGGATCGTCCTGGCGACGCTCTTGCGGCTCAAGCAGATCTGCAATCATCCTTCGCAGTGGCTGAACGACCATGGGTGGGCCGAGGAAGACAGCGGAAAAATGGCCCGCCTGAGGGAGATTGCCGAGACTGTCGCGGCTCGGCAGGAAAAGATGCTGGTCTTCACCCAGTTTCGAGAGATGACGGAGCCTCTGCAGAGGCTTCTGGCCGGAATCTTCGGCCGTTCGGGCCTGGTATTGCACGGCGGGACGGCCGTGAAGGACCGCAAAACGCTGGTGCGGACGTTCCAGGAAGACGAGACCGTACCGTTTTTCGTCTTGTCCCTGAAAGCCGGAGGTTCGGGATTGACCCTGACGGCCGCATCGCACGTGGTCCACTTCGATCGATGGTGGAACCCGGCGGTGGAGAACCAGGCGACGGATCGGGCGTTCCGTATCGGACAGAAGCGCAACGTCCTGGTGCACAAGTTTGTCTGCCAGGGTACGGTCGAGGAGAAAATCGATACCCTCATCGAGTCCAAGAAACTCTTGTCCGATGAGTTGCTGGCAGGCTCGGGCGAGATCAATGTGACCGAAATGCAGGACGACGAGTTGTTGCGGCTTGTGGCCCTGGATCTGAATGCAGCGATGAAGGAGTAACGCCAGATGTCTTACGGTTACGATGGAGGCTGGGCACCCTATGTTTCGGTTGCCGAGCGGCGCAAAAAGGCTCAGCGAGAGATGGAGAAACTGGCCAAGAAGGGCCATCCGGTGTCACCGGTGATCATTGAGGGACGCACCATCGCGACCACGTTCTGGGGCAAGGCGTGGTGCGAGAATCTGGAAAAATACCACGACTTTGCCAACCGCCTTCCTCGTGGGCGCACCTACGTTCGCAACGGGTCGGTGGTGGATCTCCAGATCGCTCCACTCAAAGTCGATGCCCAGGTGAGCGGCTCCAGCATGTATCGGGTATCGGTCGCTATCGCAGCGGTCTCGAAAGCGCACTGGCAGGCCCTCTGCCGGGATTGTGTGGGTGGCATCGATTCTCTGGTCGAGCTGTTGCAGGGGCGGTTCTCGAAAGGCATCATGGAACGGCTCTGCCAGCAGCGCGAGGGGCTCTTCCCCACGCCGTCGGAAATCAAGTTCTCCTGCAGTTGCCCGGACTACGCCGTGATGTGCAAGCACGTCGCGGCGGTGTTGTATGGCATAGGCGCCCGCTTGGACAATAAGCCGGAGCTCCTCTTTCGCCTGCGGTCCGTGGATGAGAAAGACCTGTTCGCCCACGTGGATGCGTCGGTGCCCCTATCGAAGAAGGGCCCCAAGGCCGGAAAGATTTTGAAGACCGATGACATCTCTGACCTGTTTGGCCTGGAGATGGCGGGAGATGGCTGCATTTCTGGGGGGGTGGTATCGAAGAAGGTGGCATCGGGAAAGACTCGACCCAAAGGGCCAATGGGGAAGCCAAAAGCCAGCACCACCGCGGGAACGCCGCCCAAAGCCGGAGGCCGTGCCAGGAGCACCGTTGACGCCCCCGTGGCCGCAAGCAAGCCAGCGAAGACGACGCGGGTGGTGGCGGAAACCTCCAAACCGGTCCAAGCCGGAAAAGGTGGAAAGGGGCTCATTGCAGCCCGGGTCGCAAGCAAGCCTGCGAAATCTGCCAGGGCCGCAAACCTGTCAAAGCAGGGGTAAAGCCCTACGGTCGCGCAATCGACGTCTCGTCTCGGATCTCGCTACGCCCGCGGGGATTGGCGATCCCTGCTAGAGTCGTTGACGAACCGTGGACCATCATGGGTGGCAAGCGGTTGAGACTGCTTGAAAGGAGGCCAATATCCGCGCTCTGAACTTCCTTAAAGACTTGGCGACAAGGAGACCCACTCGATGCGGCGACGCTTTATCGGAGCTTTATGGGCGCTGTGGCTGACCCTCGCAGCGGCGGCGACCGCTGCCCCCACGTTACTGCCCAACGGCAACTTTGCCCACTTCAAGACGTGTGGGGGCAAGGTGACCTTCTGTTGCTGGTGTGGCCCTTGCCAGGTGAAGGTGACCCAAGGTAGCGGCAGCGGTGTCAACGCTTGCGCGAAAATCCTGGACTGCAAGTGCGGTACCCCCCACATGGAGATCGAATTGTCGGCTAGCAACAAGAACCCAGTCGCCTGCGTCGAGTTCGTCGACGAGGCGGTCCAGGTCCGGGTTGGGCAGACAATAGGGTGCCTGATCTGTGGCGATCCGACTACCGTTTTCTTCAAAGCCTGCGGGTGCGCCACCCTGTCCGAGTCCCCTGGCAATTGCAACATGGCGGTGGCGGATTCGATATGTGTCCTAGTAGGTGGACAACGGGCCGGGCTGCAGAATTTCATCACCAACTCCACCCTCTTTACCTGTTGCCGCATCTTTACCTGCGGCGTCACGGGACGGTGCATCAACGGGTTTGCCCTCACGTTTACTCCTCACCGGGGCTGTCCGGGCTTTTGTGGCTCCTGTCCGGATCACCTGTCGACCTCCCTGCAATTCAGCGAGTGTGTCTCGGCGGCCGGCGAGGAATTCGGCAAGGTCTTTAACCTGTCCGCCAGCATGGACCCGACCTTCAGCATCAGCGTGGCTCCGCTCGGTGGAGGCGCAGCTCCCGAGATCGATGCGGCCAACGCCGCGGCACCCCTGGTCGTCCTGGCCTGCCTGCTGGGGGTCATCACCGACCGCCGCCGGCGGCTGCGTGGCGAGGCTCGCAGGTGAACCCGAATGTCGCCAGGTCTGGGCCTGGCATCTATGGGCTGGGGTCGCTCGGGACCGGTGCAGACCAACGCCATGGGGGTTCAGTTCTGACGGCTGCGTCCCGGACTACCGTGGAGCGGCAGGCGACGCCCTCATTCGCTCCAGTCGAGGAGCAAGAACCCTCGACATGAACATACCGGCCG